>CAYJTX010000005.1:0-31771 GCA_964372615.1 uncultured Bacteriovoracaceae bacterium
CCGCTCCTGGAGCTGGTGCCCGCAGACGTCGAGCCGGAGGCTCTTCAGACGGCCCGTGATTGGGCACGCCGGCTCGCCGAGGCCGCGGGTTACGTCGGGTTTGGCTCGGTCGACTTTCTGGTCGACGGCGAACGGACTTATGTCGCCGGCGCCACGCCGGGTCTCTCCTGCGGCTACCGAGCGTGGGAGGTCGTCGCCCGCTCCGCGTTCGTAGCGCTTCAGCTCGAATGCCTGGGCTGGAAGAGTCCGAGGTCCGCTGCCTCGCGTCCGGTCGCCAGAGTCGCGCTCTCCCTTGCGGTGCGCGCTGAGGATCCGTTGCTCCACCTCCCGCAGCCCGGCTTCGTTTGTGAGTTTTCGGAGAAGACGGAATGGAAGGCCAGTCGAGCCGAGAGGCTCGCGTCCAACGGAGGAGCGATCCTCGACTGGGGAGTCGACGAGGGCCTGACGGTCGAGAGGCCTGACGACATGGCGATCGGGGTCTTCACCGTCTGGGGGACGGATCGTCCCACCGCCCTCTCGATTGCCCGGGAAGCGCTGGCCGAAACCTGGTTCGCAGGCGAGGCATCCGGCAACGAACGGCTCCTGGCCGAGCTCCTTCGGCACCCTTGGGTGAGGGAGGGGATCTTCCACTCCCAGTTCGTGGACGAGGAGTTTGCTCCCGCGCTCTCTCCGCCTCAGGATTTCGCGCGCGCGGCTGTTTTCGCGTGCGCTGAGGCAGCGGGTGCCCCTGACGCCGCCTGGGTGGCGGGCGAGGGGCCGTCGCGGCTCGAGGTGCGCCCTCCGCTCGGGAAGCCCGGCTGGAGCGCTCCTCCTGTACGTGCCAAGGGCGGAGCGCTCTGCGGATGGCTTCAGGTCGGCAAGGTACGCGTCTGCGCCTATCCTCTCGAGGCGGATTCCCGGTGGCGCGTGAGGATCGGCGAGTGGGTGATTCCAGTGAGGCGGATGTCATCTCCCAAGGCCGGAAATCCGACTCAGGTCCGCGCGCTCGTTTCAGGCCGGGTCCATGCGATTCGCTATCGGGAGGGAGCGCGGGTGCCCGCCCACGAGACGGCGCTCGTGCTCGAGGCCTTGGGCCAGCTCGTTCCTCATTCCTTTCCGGTCGAAGTCACGGTGGAGAAATGGCGGGTGCGGCCCGAGGAATGGGTGCGGACCGGCCAAGCGGTCGCCGAAGCAGTGACGAAACTTTGACTCTTCGGCGCATTCGCGCCCAGCAAGACGTCCCTTCTGGATTTCTGGAGAGAATCCGGGATAATCGTTGGGAGCGGCCCGAGGCCGCTCCAGTCGAGCCGAAGGCTCGACTTAGAACGAGCCGAAGGCTCGCGTGCACGGTTAGGAGGACTGTTCATGGCAAGGAGTCACGCTTCCCGTTTGACTGCTCGAATTCGCGCTGAGGGCCGACCGGACTCTGATCCCTATCCGAACCGGTTCCAGGTGTGGCTGGCGGCTCACCGAGAGCCCGTGCGCGTAGGCCTTGCCGCCGCCGCCGTCGCTTTCTTTTTCACGCATGGCCTTCCGCTCTGGAACGACGACTACAGCCAGTGGCTCGAGCAGGCGAACCGCGGATTCCTGAACCTTCTGGGCCGGCTCCTCCTTCCGACGACGATCGAGCCTCAGACCTGGGGGTACTCCGACCGGCCCGTGCAGGTGCTCCTCTACAAGATCCTGCACCTCGTGTTCGGCACCTGGGGCACGGGCTTCTTCTTCGTGAAGTCCGTCGCGTTCGGGTCGCTCTGCGGCTCCCTCTACCATTTCATGCGGCGCTTCGGGATCGAGCGGCACCCGGCCTATTTTTCGCTCGCGCTCTTCGTATTCAGCACGAACACCATCGCGTCGCTGGTCTGGCACTCCGACTTTGGTATTTACGCCCAGCTCGCCGGCCTGTTCGCCTTGATGTACGCCTTCGACTTCATCGAGAAGGGGCCATCGACGCTCGCGATTTACCGGAAGGGATGGTCCGGCATTCCGATGTCGTTTCTTCGCTTCACGGGGATCTTCGCCGCCGCGGTCTACTTCGGAGCGAAGATCCGAGGCGACGTGCGACTGGTGCCCCTGATCCTGCTGGCCTATCTCGCGATTTATCGGCGAGAGAAGGCCAAGGTGTACGCGCCGCCGCTCGCTCTCGCGTTTGCGGCGACGTTTCCGTACTCGGGTGACTTCTTCAAGCACCTCCCTCCCTTTTTCCCGGGGGCGGCCGGATACCAGGGCGTTACCTTCGGCGGATTCAGCGTGTCGCGGCTTTTCGAGTTTCTCTTCGGCGACTTCCTTGCGATCCGCACGGCATCGCTTTCGATCCTGGGCGCGGTGGGTCTGTTCTTCACCCTAGGCGCGGCCGTCTACCTGGGCTTTCGGATTTACCGCGAGCAGGTGACGCCTCCCGGCAGCAAGATGGGCTTCTTCTGGGTCTGGCTGGGAGTGGCTCTGCTGGGCTGCGCTACCCTGGCCAAGCAGGAGCACGCGTTTCAGCTGCGTTACACACTCATTCCGTTGGTTCCCGCGACGTTCATCTGCGCGAGCGTGATCCAGGCGGCGGCCCGGGAGTTCGGGCGCAAGGAGTGGTTCAGGCCCGTGTTTCTGGCGCTCTTCGCGGCCCAGATGGGCCTGCATCTCTTCCACGACTACCAACACCGCCGCGACATGGGGGCGACGCAGGTATCGGTCGATCGAATGTACTCCGCGGTCGAAACGGATTTCTCGGGAGCGCAGCTCGTGATGCTCCCGGGTTTTCTCGCCTATGGATACAAGGCGTCGAACTCCACGGCGATCGCCGGAAGGAAGACTCTCGGCACCGCGGAGGAGATTACGGCCTATCCGGCCGGGAGCACCGTCGCGGCCAGCTGGAACGCCACCCTCGATGCCCGCTACGTCCTGGACCGAAAGGTCTCGGCCTGCGGCTATTCCCTCTTCGATCTCGTGTTCTGCCCGCGCGACCGGGGCGCGTTCCTCCTTCGATTCAGCGGCGGCGTCCCGGCGATCGCCGAAGCCGACGCGAAGGACAAGGCGGGCGACCTGACGGGAGGCCGGGACCAGATCGAGGGTTATCTGGCCAACGAGCCCGGGAACCATGGGGCCCACTTCATCGCCGGGCTCTACAACTACCGGTTGAGGGACTTTGCCCGAATGGAAAAGAACTACGAAACCCTCGGTCCCTTTTTCATGGATAATCCGGCGGTCGTCTACAATTGGGCGCTCTCCAAGCAAGGATTGGAGAAGTTTAAAGACGCGGCGCGCCTGCTGGAACACGTCTACCGGCAGGTACCCAAGGACTATGCGGTCGGGTTCAACCTGGCCGACTCCTACTATCGAACGGGCAGGAAAGGGCGTGCCCTCGCGACCCTGTCCGAGCTGATGCAGGCCTATCCGAACGACGCCACCATGAAGTCCGTTTACACGGAGTGGAGCAAGCCCTAAAAAGCCCTGGAAGAGGGTTCATGAAATGCCGAGCTACACGCGAGAGGTTCCGGTGCCTGGCCGGAGCGCCCAGGAGCTTTACGACACGGTCTCCAAGGATATCGATCGGTTCATGACCAAGGCTTCGATCGGAAAGTTCGATATCGAGCGCGATCCCGCCGCGCGCGCCGTGCGCGTCAAGACCTCCATGGCCGATGTTTCTCTCTGCTGCCTGGATGGCAAGCTCAGGATGGACGCCAAGCTCAGCCTTCTGGCGACGCCTTTCCGCTCGAAGCTCGATCAGGGCATCGACCGATGGCTCGCGAAGGCATTCGGCCCGGCCCCGACGGGGTGACGGTTCTTCGTGCCGCCGGCGCGATGGGAGCCGCGACCCTTGCCAGCCGCTTTCTCGGGCTCGCGCGCGAGCAGGTGTTTGCCTATCTCTTCGGCGCGGGCAACGCCGTAGACGCCTTCAACATCGCATTCCGGATCCCGAACTTGTTTCGGGACCTCTTCGCGGAGGGTGCGATGAGCGCCGCGCTCGTTCCGACGTTCACCCGGGCCCGGGCCGAGCTGGGAGATCGTCGTGCGTGGCGAGTCGCAGGTCTGGTCTTTCGATCGCTCGGTGCGGTGGTGAGCGTGCTCGCGCTCGCGGGCATCGTTCTCTCGCCTTGGCTTGTCGATCTCTATGCGTCGGCGTTTCGGGCGATCCCCGGAAAATTCGAGCTGACGGTCGACCTGACGCGAATCATGTTTCCGTTTTTTCCGCTGGTGGCTCTTGCCGCCGCCTACATGGGGGTTCTGAACTCCTGCGGAAAGTACTTTCTTCCGGCCCTTTCGTCGGCTCTCTTCAACCTCACCTCGATCGTCACGGGAGTGGGGCTGGCATGGGTTCTCCCCCGGCACGGCATCCATCCCATCGTCGGCATGGGAGTCGGAGTCGTGGCCGGAGGCGCGGTTCAGGCGTTCTGCCAGCTTCCGTCGCTTTACCGGGTCGGATATCGGTGGCCGGGCCGGGATCCGAGCGACCCGCCCTGGCACTCCGACCCGCAGCTGCGAGGAATGCTCCTGCTGATGTTCCCGGGATTCGTGGGCATGGCGGCGACCCAGGTCAACGTGCTCGTGAACAGCGTCCTAGCCACGTCGCAAGGTCCGGGGGCGGTTTCCTGGCTCAACTACGCTTTCAGACTGATGCAGTTCCCGATAGGAGTTTTCGGGGTGGCGCTCGCCGCGGCGACGTTGCCCGTCGTTTCGCGCTCGTGGGTGGGCGGCGACGCACGAGCCGCCTGTGCGACGCTCGAGTCGAGCCTGCGTCGCGTGTTCGCAATCAATTTCCCGGCGTCAGCCGGCCTCGCTTTCCTGGGCGTTCCGATCATCCAGGTGTTGTTCGAGTACGGGCGCTTCACGCCCGAGGACACTCGTTCGACCGCCCAGGCGCTGGCCGCCTATGCGGTGGGCCTGACCGCCTACTCCGCCGTAAAGGTGCTGGTGCCAGTGTGCTACGCGGTCGGGAGGACGCGCCTAGCCGTCGGGTCGAGCGTTGCTTCTGTCGGCGCGACGATCGTCATGAACCTCATCATGGTTGGACCGCTTGGTTTCGTGGGGCTTGCGCTGGGGACCTCGATCGCAGCGGTTCTGAACGCCGCCTTTCTCATGTTCGCGCTGCATCGCGTCTTTCGTGAAGCTGGAGCGGAGCCGCGCTGGTCGCCGCTGGTTCGTTCGGCGCTTGGAAACCTCGGAGCGGCGCTCGTCATGGGGGGGACTTGCTACGGCCTTTTCCGGGCGGCCGGGATTGTGCTGCCGGACATCTCGCTTTCGGTTTGGATCGGGAACTCTTCCGTCGTAGTGATGCGCCTCTTGAAGGTCGTCGTCTACGTCGCCTTTGGTGCGGCGCAGACTGTCCTTTTGGCGAAGTTTTTCGGCTTGTCCGAGACCCTCGAGATGTTTTCAATTCTGGGGCGAAAATTCAGAAAGAAAGTGAGCCATCAGGCGGGTTGAGCTAAGGTGGCAGTCATGAGCGCCACTCAAAGGGAAACCGTTCGATTGCTGTGCAGGAGCATCGTGGTCAGGCTCGAGAACGACAGGTCCATCGCCCTTCCGGCCCGCCTCAGGCAGGTCGTTCAGGACGAAGTTTTCAGTCTGGTCGGTCCCTACATCGTCTCCGATCAGGACGTGAGGGAACGGGCGCTGTTGAAGATGGGCTCGAATGCCCAGTCCTTGAGCGACACCGCTTTTACCGAGAGCGAGCAGTACAAGGCGGCGAAGGCGATCGTGAGAGCGACCCTCGGGGACGACGAGCTCAACGGCTTCTTCTTTCAGAAACCGCTCCGGGAAATCGCGCGCACGATCCGCGAGTATTTGATGCGGTCATCCCACATCGACGAAGTTTACGAGACGGACGAGGATCTCGAGCTGGCCGTCGTGAACATCGTCCGGAAGTTCAATCCGGCCGAGCTCCATTGATTGCAGGGGCTCCGTCTTTCGACGGAACCCCTGCTCCCCCCCGTACATCGCACGCCGGCCGCCCTTGAGGCGGGCGGTGTGCGCCCAAAAAACCTAGAACTCTACCTTGTAATAGAGGCGCTCAGCGCGCTCCCGACCGATCGCCTCACCGATCGCCTCATGGACGAGGAGGGTCGAATGCCAGAATTTCCTGCTCACGAAGTCCCCCGGCTGGAATTCAGACTGCGGTCGTCCGCGGAAGCAAGACGCGGGCCACAGAAAATAGACATAATTTCATTATGTTACTAGCTAATTGGATGATGCGCCGCGGCTCTTTGGGCTGACCGTAGAAAAAAGGACTGATTTTGACGCGACCAGTCCTGAAAAAAATAAAACCGGAGGTTCTGGCCTTGGATTCGTCTAAGGCCTCGACAGTGTCGAGAAGGTACACAGGTATAACCGCCTAATTCAATCATGCACTAAATAACTTATTAGAATTAAACAGATAAAAAGCTAACTAAATTAACAATGTCGGCGTCCGGATTGCACCGCTGTCTCCTGCAGACGAATGATGGTGCGTCGGTATCTTTTTATTGGTCTCGTACTTTCTACCCTCCTGGCAGCGGGATGGTGGTCCCGAGCCCTTCACCCTGATTCTGAAACTGCGGCTGTTGGAGCCGTGGGCAGAGGCGGCAGCCTTCCGGTCCTTTCCTCGAGCGAAAAGAGGCGCGAGCTTCTTGAGTTCCTGGATCGAGTCGTCGCTTACGAACACTATTACCGGTCCGTCTACGGTCATTTCACCCAGATTCTCTCTCGAGTGGGGGTCTCGGTTCCCGCGGGATTGGCCGAAGTCTACGACGTTCGAATTGCCGAGGCTTCAAACGACCTACTGAGAGTGACCGCCGTCTCGGAAATCGACGGGCGAATCACGGATATGGTCAGTGTGGACCAGGCCTATGGTGTACGAGCGAACTTCACTCTTCCTCCACCCAGGTCTGAATATCTGCGTGCGCGTGCCCTTCGGCACCTGCGACGCCTCCGTGAGACGGCCCCGGGTCAGACGCCCGACGAAACGACTGTTTTCAGAGGCTATTTTCGATTTGAGGTTCGAGATGACGGGCAGGGAATGCGAGCGGCCTTCGCGGTCGGTACGCGGCCCCCCGTTGTCGGGCTGCAGATGGAGTACACAGGCTCCAGCGAGGGTGCCAAGGCCGGAGGGTCGGAAGCGAGCGCCCCGGTAGCGGGCGAGGGTGAATGGGGGGGGGAGTGGGGCGACGAGCCCGGCTGGGCGGAGTCAACCGTCGGCCAGAAGAGCGCGCCCGATCGCCCGACGAACACTCTCCAGGACGCCTACCTCGCGCAGAAGATCTTTCGGGGTGAGTTTGGTCGCTATGCAAAGAGCTGGGGTGAGCTCTCGAGAATCGCGGCGTTCCGGTTCGAAGGCCGGGATAGCTCTCCGGAGGCGGTCGTGCCGTTCGGCGACACCGCGGGCGTCGTTGATCTCGATGCCGAAGATAGAGGGGCACCTCGAGGTCCGGCCGGCAAGGAATCTGACGCAGAGCAAGGGACCTTGGTGATCGAGCCCATCGAGGGCGACGGCCATTAGGGCGCACTCAGGCCCCGTCTCGCCGCGGTCTCGAAACTGGCTCCGCCGGCTCAAATACCCTGATTTGACAAGGTTTCTCAAGGGGCCCTAGACTAGAAGGCCATGACGGTTGTGGGGTCGCGCAGGCGAAGGTCGGGTAGGGAGTCTTTGAGGGCGGGGGCCTGTCTTCTGGCCCTTCTGGTGGCCGGTGGGTGCGCCCACGGGACTCTTGAAGAGCCCACGTCACCGAATCAGGCGCAGGAGGCCCGGGGAGAGGATGCCCCCGAGGTCGCCTCCGTGACGAGCAAGGGCGAGCTCGTGTTCCGGGATATCAAGCTGAAGAATTCTCAGTTCGACTTTCCGGTCACGCTGAATTCCCGCGTGGAGTACTGGATCGACTACTTCACGGGCCGCGGGCGCCCCCACTTCGAGAGATACCTGGAGCGATCCGAGCTCTTTGTCCCCTATATCCGTCCCATCCTGAAGCAGAACGGTCTGCCACAGGATCTCGTCTACCTGGCGATGATTGAGAGCGGATTCAACAACCACGCGCGGTCGCGCGCGAAAGCCGTGGGGCCCTGGCAGTTCATTTCGGCGACCGGCAAGCGCTATGGGCTGATGGTGAACTGGTGGGTCGACGAGCGGCGCGACACGCGCAAGTCAACGCTCGCGGCGGTGGAATACCTGAGAGATCTCTACGGTATTTTTCGAAGCTGGGAGCTCGCGGCCGCGGCCTATAACGCCGGCGAGTCCAAAGTCGCCCGAGCCGTGCGCCGATTCGGGACCAAGGATTTTTGGGTGATCGCCCGACACAGGTTTCTCAGGCCGGAAACTCGGGACTACGTCCCGAAGATCATCGCCGCCGCCATCATCGCCAAGAACCGCGAGCAGTTCGGCTTTGGCGCCGAGACCATCCATCCAGGCGCGGGCGAAGTGATTTCGCCCGATGGAGAGGTCGTCCGGGTGGTACCGGACTCTGGCCTACAGACGGAAAGCGCGCCCAAGCAAGGGGCCGCGCCCGAATCGACTCTTGCGGGAATCCTCAGGGCCGAGGATTACGATCCCTACGAAGACGCCCCCGAGAGCGAGCATCCGGCGATGCTCGCGGCCTCTGCGGAGCTTCGCGCGGTCGAGCCTGATACCCAGCCCACGCTCGCGAAATCCGTGCAGACTCCGCATGTGGGCCGCAAGGGAGAGCTCGTCGGGGAGGCCCTATCCGAATTTGAAGTGGAAAGCCCCGCCGATCTGCTCAAGGTCGCCCGAGCCGCCGGCCTATCGTACCAGACGGTCAAGCAGCTCAATCCCGAGCTCCTGCGCTGGTGTACTCCTCCCACCGTGGGTGATTACCGGGTGAAGCTGCCGACATCGATTCGGGACCGCTTCCTCGCGACCTACAACCACATCTCATACCCGCGAAAGGTGCAGTTCCTCAGTTACAAGGTTCGCCAGGGCGAGACCCTCTCCCGGATCGCGCGCCACTTCGGGATTCGAGTCGATCCGATCAGCGACCTGAACGGAGTCTCGGCCCGCCTGCCGCTGCGGACCGGCCTTCGGGTACTTCTGCCCATGCCGAACGACCGCTCGCGGAGCATCGCGTCCCTGGAGATCCGGGATCCGCCGGATCGGGGTCGCGTGAGGCGCCTGAAGTATCGCCACAAGGCCCCGAAGTATTACAAGGTCAGCTACAAGCGCCGCGAGGCTGCTCGCAAGCCTCCCCCGTTGGCACGTCCGGACTCCTAGAGGATACCTCAACTTCGCCGTGATATAGCCTCCAGGGAATGGGTCTGATCGTCCAGAAGTTCGGAGGTACGTCGGTCGGAACGCCTGAGCGGGTGAGATCGGTGGCCGACCGGGTCGTGGCGTGCCGCAAGCGCGGCAACGAGCTCGTCGTCGTGGTTTCGGCGATGGGGCATACGACTGACGAGCTGATCGCTTTGGCGCACCAGGTCTCGAGCCGACCGCCCCACCGCGAGATGGACATGCTCCTGACCGCGGGCGAGCGCATCTCGATGGCTCTGCTCAGCATGGCGCTCGCCGACCGCGGCGTGCCGGCCCTGTCGTTTACCGGGTCCCAGAGCGGAATCATCACGGATTCGAGCCATCGGCGCGCGCGAATCCGGCGCATCCTGGCGGATCGCGTGCGCTCGACGGTCGCCGACGGCAAGGTCGCGATCGTGGCGGGGTTCCAGGGAGTCAGCGAGACGAAGGAGATCACGACGCTCGGCCGGGGGGGGTCGGATACGACCGCGGTCGCCCTCGCGGCGACGTTGGGAGCCGAGCACTGCGAAATCTACACGGACGTTGCCGGAGTCTACTCCGCTGATCCGCGAATCGTTCCGGAGGCGCGCCTCTGGAAGCGGATCGCCTACGATCCGATGATCGAGCTGGCTACGCTGGGCGCGGGCGTCCTGCACCCGAGATGCGTCGAGATGGCCAAGCGGTTTCAGGTGCCCCTGCGGGTGCTCAGTAGCTTTGACCCACAAGAGGGAGGAACGGAGATCATGGCGGCTGCGAATTCCGAGCTGGAGACCCCTCGGGTCCTGGGCGTGACGGCGGATCCCGGCAAGGCGCTGCTGACGGTCGAGTTGATGAGGACGACCGTGATCACGGCGCTCTGGGACGCGGCCAGGGAGGCTCATCTCTCAGTCGTGGCGCCTCAGTTTTCCGAGGGAACCGTTCGGTTCTTCGCGGACGAGGAGTCGCGGGACGAGTGGAAGAAGCGGCTCGACCGTCTGGCGGTGGACGGTTTCGTCCGCCGCTACGAATGGGACGCCTCGCGATGTCCCGTGTCCGTCGTCGGCGAGCGATTCGCGCAGGATGGCACTGCGCTCCATGAAGTTGTCGATGCGCTTGCCCAGAGCGGCGTCTCGGTTACGATAGGGTTGGCCTCTGCGCTGTCGATCACTGTCGCGGTACCCCGTACCTACGTGGGTGAGGCCATACGTGGGCTCCATGCCCGGTTTACCGAGTTGGCCGAGTCCAAGGAGGGTTGAGTGCCGCAGGAAGCGCCCACAGTAGTCGTAGGGAACGGATGGGCGGCTCTCGCTGCGGTGGTCAGCCTGACCGCGAAGGGCCGAGTGGTGCAGTGGCTCACGGGAACCGGCGCGAGGATCCTGGCGCCTCTCCCCGCGCTGGAGGCCGGGCCTGGCGCGCGCTTCTGGGAGACGCTCGCGGCGGAGTCGGCGACGGAAGGTTCCTGGTTGATGGAATGTCGCAACCGCGCTTTCCGCGAAGCGGGTCGCAGGGACTCATTCTGGGAGCCTGAAGCTCGTTTTGTCGGGGAGCAGGACCTCAGGCTGGGCGGGGCGTTCGCGACCGTCGAGGAACGGCTGAGGGACGCCGCTTCGGTTCATCGGATTTCCGGGGAGACTCGGGACCCCGTGACCGGGTTTCTCGAGGAAGGCGGCCGAATTCGCGGCGTCGTGCTCGCGTCTGGAAAGGAAGTGCCGTGCGGCGAGCTTGTCTTCGCCGATCGCTGGTCCGACCTCCCGCGAGTCGCGGGCTTCCCCAAGTCCGCCTCGTTTCCCCGGCACCGCGAGGCGGTCGGTGTGCTCCAGGTCGACTTCACGCACGCGCTTCCCGCCGCTCCTGCCAATCCTGAGTGTGCCCGCCCGCTTTGGGCCGACGAGATTCCGGAAGGCTTCGTCGTGGCTCTCCAGAGAGAGGTCGGCGAGGAGAGCCATCGGAACGCGTTCGGGTATTTCTGGCTTTCGCCTGGAGCTGGGCAGTTGAGCCGTGAGGCTCGCGTGTCAAGGAGCCGCTGGACAGTCCTCCTTTCGGCGGAGGAGGCCGAGGACAATCACGAGATCGCGAAGCGCCTGCGGCGCCTCAAGCAGGCGCTCGAGAAGGCCTTCGCTGGGCCTGACTGGAGCGGCGGCGAGGGGCGGACCTTCCTCGCGAGCGTGACGGAGGAGCAGGTGCGCTTCGAGGAGTCGGTGATTTTCGCGGCGGGAGAGGCCGTGCGGGCTCCCGAGGAGGCCAGCGGCCTTCGGGGCGTCCGCTTCCTCACGGACGGCTACGGGCCCGTTCGTGCGGCCGAGCAGGTGGCCGCGCTCCTCTCCTGATTCCCGACGCGAGGCCGAAAGCCCAGCACCCAAGCTCGGATCGAGAGCGGCTGGGCTGAGGAGATCGCGCTCGCAGCAGACCGTAGCGTCCGCCCGCTCGTCAGGAAGTCGTCGATCAGGACGACGTTTCGGCTCCGGAGCTGCCTGGCTTCGAGCTCGCCGATCGGAAACCGGAGCGGGTTGAGCTTGCGATCCGCGAGGCCCAGAGAAGCCTGCGTTCGCACCTTCAGGGGACGGAGGGAGGGTCCCAGGCTGAGGCGTGAGCGGTGGCCGACTTCACTCCGCGCCTTCCTGTTCACGAGCCACGAGGCGATGCGGTAGGCCGAGCCGCCCTGGAGGGCCCAGGTCCGTTCCGGGGAATGGCCTACGGGAATCACGATCGGGTCGTCGGGAAGCGGCATCTGAAGTAGCCAGTTTTCGAAGCTCCGCTGGGCCGGTTCGAGGACTCTGCGGTCGAGGAGCGGACCACCGTGGTTTTTCCAGCCCCGAAGGGTTGTTCGTGCCCGTCCCACGACGAGGAACGCGGCTCCGACCGCGTCGAGCGAAGAGTCCAGCGCCACGCAGGGCGCCGTTTCCATCCGGTGTGAGAAGCCGAGGCACCGCTCGCACAGGGACGGGCAGGGGAGGAGCGCCTCCGCGCAGGGCGGGCAGATCGGGAAGGAATCGCGCGCTGGTGCCCCTTCGCCGCAGGTCGGACAGAGCAGACCGTGGAGAAGCATGGACGTTTTGAACTGCGAGTGCCGTGCCGTTCACCTGACAGCACCGCCGCTAAATCGCGAGCGCCTGCGCCAGGCGGCTCAGCTCGCCGGTCGGAATGGAGCGTTTCTTGTGCCCCCTTCCGAAGATCCGAGAGTAGGGCACCCAGACCACCCGGTTGTCGCGTACGCCGACCATCGCGCCCGAGCGCCCCGCGAGAAGGAAGGAGACCGAGGCGGCGCCGAGCACGGACCCGAGCAGACGATCGCGCGCGGTGGGGGGGCCGCCCCGCTGCGTGTGCCCGAGGATGCAGACCTTGGCCCCGTGCCCCGACTTTCCGAGCGATACCGCGAGCCGCTGGGCGAGGCCCGGCTCCCGGCCCTCGGCCACGACGATGATGCTGCTGGTCTTCCCGCGCCGCACCCCCCGTTCGATGGTGCGGCAGATGGCCCGGACCGACTGCTTCTCCTCGGGGATCACGACCGTCTCGGCCCCGCCGCCGATCGCGGTGTAGAGCGCGATCTGGCCGCAGCTCCGGCCCATCACCTCCACGAGAAACGTGCGGTCGTGCGAGCTCGCCGTGTCGCGAATCGCGTCGATCGCGCGAAGCGCCGTATTGACGGCAGTATCGAAGCCGAGCGTTTCGTCGGTGCCTGGGATGTCGTTGTCGATGGTTCCGGGGATTCCGACCGTGGGGAACCCTGTTTCACGCTCGAGGAGATCGGCTCCGGCGAAGGACCCGTCCCCGCCGATCACGACGAGCGCGTCGATGTCGCGGCGCCTGAGTATCGCGGCGGCCTTTCGGCGAACGGACTTCTTGAGAAAATCCGGGCATCGGTCAGTCTTGAGGAGCGTGCCGCCCCTCTGGATGATGTTGGCGACGCTGGACGCGTTCAGCGGGTGGATCTGCTCCTCGAGCAGCCCGCTGTAGCCCTTCAGGACCGCATTTACCTGGCAGCCCTGGGCGATGCCGTAGCGGACGACGGCGCGGACCGCCGCGTTCATGCCGGGGGCGTCGCCTCCGCTGGTCAGCACCGCGAGCGAGAGCGGGCGACCCTTTCGGATTCCTTTCGGGTGTGTCGTCTTCGGGAGCGTGATCAGAGGAGGCTCCTTCCGGTGACTTCCTGGGGCGCCGGCAGGCCCATCAGCGCGCAGAGGGTGGGCATGATGTCGGATAGCCCGCCGTCGCGGAGCGCGCGGCGCTCGGAGCGGGGCGCGAGCGCGGTGCCCGGCGCGATCCAGATCGCGGGCACGGGATTGAGCGTGTGCTGCGTGTGCGGCCTGCCCGCTTCGTCGCGCATCTCCTCCGCGTTGCCGTGATCCGCGGTGATGAGCGCGTGGTAGCCCGCGCGCTGGGCGGCGCCCACGACTTTGCCGAGACAGGCGTCGAGCGCTTCCATCGCCCGAAGTGCGGCACCGTAGTCGCCCGTGTGACCGACCATGTCGGCGTTGGCGAAGTTCATCAGTACGAAGTCGTACTTCGCGAGCTCAAGGCGCCTGGCCGCCTCGTCGGCGACCTCAAGCGCGCTCATCTCCGGCTTGAGGTCGTAGGTGGGGACGTCGCGGGGCGAGGCGATGAGCACGCGGTCCTCGCCCTCGAAGGGCTTCTCGCGGCCTCCGTTGAAGAAGAACGTCACGTGCGCGTACTTTTCCGTCTCCGCGATGCGAAACTGGGAGAGCCGGTTCGTCTCCAGGCACTCTCCGAAGAGGTGGGAGAGATCCTGGGGAGGAAAGGCGGCCGGGTAATCCTGCTTCGGGTCGTAGGTCGTGAGGCCGCAAAAGGCCGAGAGCTGAGGCGCGGCGCCCCTGTCGAAGCGATCGAAGGACCTCGCGGTGAGCGCGGCCGAGATCTCCCTCGCGCGGTCCGATCGAAAGTTGAAGAAGACGGCGGAGTCGCCAGCGCGAATGGCCGCGTTCGCGTCCAGGAGCACGGGCTCGATGAATTCGTCCGACTTGCTCGTCGCGTGCGACTTTTCGATCGCGGATACGGCGTCCACGCCGGCTGCGGGCAGCTGGCCCGTCAGGGCGGCATACGCGCGCGCGACGCGCTCCCAGCGCTGGTCGCGGTCCATCGCGTAGTAGCGGCCGCAGACCGTGGCGATGCGGGCGCGGGTATTGCCGGTAGTGAACGCCGGATGCGTGAGCAGGTTTCGCAGATAGGTCGCGGCCGAATCGGGTGGGGTGTCCCGGCCGTCCGTGAAGGCGTGAACAAAGACCTCGGGTACGGCCTGTTCGGCGCACAAGTCAATCAGGGCGTGGAGGTGATCGACGTGGCTGTGAACTCCGGCGTCCGAGAGCAGGCCCATGAGGTGAACCCTGCCGGTCGTGCTCGCTCGGATCGTCGCGAGAAGCGTCGGATTGTGGAAAAATTCCCTTTCGCGGATCGCCTTCGAGATGCGCGTGAGGTCCTGGAAGACGATTCGGCCCGCGCCCATCGTCATGTGACCCACTTCCGAGTTTCCCATGACCCCGTCGGGAAGGCCCACTGCCTCGCCATGTGTCAGGAGCTGGGAGCGCGGGTACTTGTCCCAGATTTCACGGTAAAACGGCATCCGGGCGTTTCGGATCGCATTGAACGGCGAGTCCTTCCCGATTCCGAATCCGTCGAGGACGATCAGCACGGCGCGTGACGCAGCCCGCATGTCTCGGAGCATATCCCACCAGGCCCTGAGCGGACAACTCGCTGCCCGGGGACTGCGCGCGCTCGCGAGGGAGGAGTACGTCGAGAAGTTCCGATTCCCCGTGAGGCATTTTTACGAGGAGCTCGGCTTCAGGACGGAGCCGGCCGATCTCGAGGCGCTCTCGAGCGATTTCATCGCCCGGTATGATGCGGGCGTCTGGAGCTGCAGTCTTCACGCAGGGGTGGCCGAGACGCTCACGGCGCTTCAGGCGGCGGGTGTTCGGCAGGCCATTCTCTCAGCCGCCCAGGAGCACTACCTCCACAGGCAGGTGTCCCATTCCGGTATCGACTCGATCTTTGAGAGGATCTGCGGGCAGGACGATCACTCCGCCGAGGGAAAGCTCGCGCGCGGCCGACGGTTTCTCGCTGAGTCCGGGTGGGCGCCGGATGAGACCCTTCTGGTCGGTGACACTGACCATGACTTCGAGGTGGGCGCCGCACTCGGTCTCGAGGTGATTCTGGTGACCGGGGGCCACCAGTCGACCGCGAGGCTGCGCAGCGTGACCCATCGTGTGGTCGAGCGGTGTAGTCCTTAACTAGGCTGACCTTGGGTCAGTTTTCGTGCCGTTCTCAGGGGTGTTGGGCCCCCGTAGACTGACTGAAGGTCAGTTTCGTATTGACGTCAACTAATTCAGATGACAAATTTAACGCAATGCACTATAAGGTCGGTGCATGCAGGGTCCGTCGGTGAAGGTCAGTGGTCGTCGTTTGCTCGTCATGAAGGCCCGCGCTCCGGAGCGCCTGGCGGCTCTCGGCTTGCTCTTGGGCATGGTGTTCACGGGCTGCGAGCCCAAGCCGGAGGACCTGCTCTACGGTAAATGCATCGAGATCGTCGAGCTGGAGGGGGGCGTGACCCACTACCAGACCCGCGACGACGGGATCGGCCAGATCTCGGTTCCGCTCAACGTCGACTCCGGTTCCCTCTGGCGCCAAACCGATATTCCGGTGTGTTGGGAAGCCGAGACCTGGGATCCCGCGCACGACGACGAGCGTGAGGTGGTCCAGCTCGCGGTCGAGGAGACCTGGGAAGACGCCTTCCGCCGGGCCTCCGATGAAACCGGCCAGGCTCGCATCCGTTTCACTGGCTGGGGCATCTGCGATGAGACGACGGCCCCCGAGTCGATCCGAATCTCAGTCGAGGACGACGGTCCGCACGTGAAAAACCTGGGCCGGCGACTGCGGGGCATGGCCCAGGGAATGGTGCTCAACTTCACTTTTAGAAACTGGGCGGAGACCTGCAGTCCGCTGAAGGTCCTGCGCCTCGGCTGCATCTACGGGATCGCGATCCACGAGTTCGGCCACGCACTGGGACTGGCGCACGAGCAGAACCGGCTCGATACGCCCGATAGCTGCACGGACGCGCCCCAGGGCAGCGACGGCGACGTCTACTATGGCGAGTGGGATAGCAACTCCGTCATGAACTACTGCAGCCCTCTCTGGAACAACGGCGGGCGCCTGAGCGCGGGCGATGATCTGTGGATCCGAGCCGTGTATTACCCCGGGACCATCAGCGACGAGTTTTGCGAGGACCTCCTGGTTAGGGCCGCGGACGACCCGGTCCTCGAGTCAGACGTTGTGGTAGGGGTGCCCGCGAACGACGCTGGTGGCGCGAAAGAGCTGCTCCCAGAGAACGACTCGGGCCAGCTCGTGGGGGAGGGTCTGCGGGCCCAGTGAGATCACTGCTCTCGCGGTCTTCCTCAGCGCTGAGCTGAAGCCGAGGCTTCCTCCCACGCAAAACGCCGCCGCCGGCACGCTTTCTCCCTCGCACCCTCGGATGAGCTCGGCCCAGTCGGCCGTCGAGAGGGCCTTACCGCCCTCGTCGAGAAGGTAAAGGCGGCCGCGCGGCCCGAGCCATCCGGCGAGGCGCTCCCGCAGCAGCTCGGCTTCGGCGTCGCGGACCCGCTCCCGGGTGGAGGCCGACTTGTCGGGCACGGTCTCGGGGCGGAGCTCGAACTCCTCGCTCCCGGCCCACGGCCGCAGCAGCCCCCGGTAGTGATCAGCCGCCTCGCGAAGGCCGGCGGTACGGAGCTTTCCGAAGGCAAAGACTCCGATGCGCATGGGGGTGAACGGGTCCTAGTTGATCCGGCTCGCGGCCGGACCGTAGAACTCGGACGGAATCTTCACCCTCGGCGCGTCCGCCCAGAGATTTTCCAGGTCATAGTACTCGCGAAGGGCGTCGACGAACACGTGGGCGACCACGTCGCCGAAATCCATCAGAATCCAGCGGCCGTCGGCGTAGCCCTCATTCGAGAGCCGCTCGTAGCCAAGCGCTTCCATCTGATGCTCGATCGAGTCAGCGATGGCCTTGACCTGTCGGTCGGACGTGCCGCTGGCGATGACAAAGTAGTCCGTGAAACCGGAGATTCCGCTCAGGTCGAGGACGATCGTGTTCTCGGCCTTCTTGTCGATGGCGGCGCGGGCGCAGGCGAGCGCCTTGTCTCGCGACGGGTCAGCCGATTGCGGGGCCATTGCCGGGGTCGAGGTCGAGCTGCGCGTTGGCATCATCCCCCCGTCCCTAGCACAGATCCACCACTCGAGCCATAAAGGCGGTGCTCACGGATGTACTCGAGGACCGCACTGGGAATGAGCTGGGAATCGGCCGGGAGGCCAGTCCTTTCCAGCTGTTCGCGCAGGGAAGTGGAAGCCACTTCCTGGGCGGCCGTCGGGCAGAGGAAAAGGCAGGCTTCCGCGCGCGAAAATTTGAAGTGCCGCTCGGGGAGGCCCGGAGGCTGATCCGCGATCAGTCCGCTCGCGCGCCACTCCTGGAGCGTCGTTCTCGCAAGCTCGGCTCCGCGTGGCCGGCGCTCGAGCACGATCCAGTGACAGAGGCGGAGGAGCTCCGGAAACCGATGCCAGCGATGGAGCTCGCCGAGCTGGTCTGCCCCGACCACCCAGGCGACCTGGGAGCGCTCGCGCGTGAGACCCAGCAGCGTGTCGTAGGTATAGGTGGGTCGGGAATCACTCGCCGCCTGGTTGACCTCACGCGCGTCCACCGTCACTCCTTCGATCTTGGCGAAGGCGATTTTCGTCATGGCCAGTCGAAGAGAAGGATCCGTTCCAGCGCCCTTGTGACCGGGACGGCCCGTCGGCATCACGAGCACCTCCCGAACCCCCGGCTCGCGAAGCAGGCCCCGGACCGCCTCGACGTGTCCGGCGTGCGGGGGGTCGAACATTCCGCCAAAGACGGCGGTCACCTCGCTCCACGCAGGGGGTAGGCGCTTGCGCCCCATTCAGGCCTTGCCTGATCGGGGTCTCAGCTTGGGATCGTCCGGCAGCCGGGTCCGGTTTCTCTCAGGGTCCTCCGAGTCCTTCTGCTCGCGCAGAACCCGATCGATCGCCTGCAGCAGCTCTGGAATGCCGACGCCCGACACGCCCGAGACGATGTGGGGTTCCGCCGAGCCGAGCCGCGCCCGGAGCGCCGCACGAGCGCGATCGACAAGAGCGCGATCGAAGTCGAGCAGGTCGAGCTTGTTCAGTACGACGAGTTCAGGCTTACCCAGAAGGGACTCGTCGAAGAGCCCCAGCTCGCGTCGGATGGCCTCGTAACGCCGGACCAGCTCGCTGATGGCCTCCTCGAGGCGCGCCTCCGCGCGTCCGCCCGGACGGGTGGCGTCGTCCAGCAGGCGGCTTCCGTCGAGCAGGTGCACGAGGCACCGAGTTCGTTCGATGTGCTTCAGAAACTGGTGGCCGAGGCCCAGGCCGCGGTGGGCGCCCTAGATGTGGCCAGGGATATCGGCGACCACGAAGCTCCGATCGGCTCCCGGCACGGTCACGACGCCCAGGTTGGGGGTCAGGGTCGTGAACGCGTAGTCGGCGATCTTCGGCCGGGCCGCGCTGATGCGGGCGATCAGCGTGGACTTGCCCGAGTTCGGGAAGCCCACGATCGCCGCGTCGGCGAGCAGCTTGAGCTCCAGCCGCAGGTGGCGCGAGGTGCCCTCCTCGCCGGGCTGGGCGAACTTCGGCGCCTGGTGGGTCGAGGTCGCGAAGTGGGTGTTGCCCTTCCCGCCGCGCCCGCCCTCGCAGGCGACCCACGTCTGGCCATCCTCGACGAGATCCACGAGCAGCTCGCCCGAGTCCACGTCCGTGAACGTCGTGCCGACGGGCACTCGGATCAGGATGTCCTCGCCGTCACGGCCCGCCTTCTGAGCGCCCGAGCCGTGCCTGCCGTCGTCGGCCCGGTACTCGCGGCGCAGGCGAACGTCCTGCAGCGTGCTCCGCTGGGTCGTCGCCTGGAAGATCACGTCGCCGCCGTCGCCCCCGTCACCGCCGTCGGGGCCGCCGCGCGGCTCGAAGACCTCGCGGCGGAAGCTCACGCAGCCCGGTCCCCCGTGCCCGCCGATCACGCGAAAAGTGGCTTCATCGATGAAACGCATTGTTACTTCGCGAGCCGCGCGCTGGCGCGCGCTCCTGAAGGGCCGTGGCCGCCCGAGCGAGCGACGTCAGGCCGCCGGGTAAACCGAGACCTGCTTGCGGGTTTTGTCGAAGCGCTCGAACTTCACGACGCCCGTGATGAGGGAGTAAAGCGTGAAATCGCGGCCGAGGCCTACGTTGCGTCCGGCATGGAAAACCGTTCCGACCTGGCGAACGAGAATCTCGCCCGTGTTCACCGCCTGTCCGCCGTAGCGCTTCACTCCGCGCATCTTCGGATTGCTTTCTCGGCCGTTCTTCGAGCTTCCGCCTGCTTTTTTATGTGCCATGTGCCGATCTCACTTCTGCTTCTGGGTGGGAGCTTTCTTGGCGGCGGGCTTGTCGGCCGACGCCTCCGGAGCCTTTGCCTGAACGTACTTCGGTAATGTCGAGAGAGCCGGCGTGAAGGCCAGACCCTTCGGCTTCAGGTGGGACTGGAAGGCTGCGAGCTTCTTCTTCTTGTTTTCCGCGCCGAGCTCCACGCGCTCGCCCGCGCCGGTATCGAGCGACGTGATCAGGACCTGCGTGTACTCCTGGCGATGGCCCTGGGTGCGGCGGTACTGCTTTCGTCGCTTCATCTTCACGATGAGAAGCTTATCGCCCCGGCCCTGGCCGACGATCTCGCCGCCGACGCTCGCGCCGCTGAGGGTGGGCTTGCCCAGCCAGATCTTCGTGGCGCCCTCGGCTTCGGGCTTGGCCGCGAAAAGGACTTGATCGAACTTCAGCTGTGATCCACGTTCGCCGGCGAGCTTCTCGATCTGGAGAATGTCACCCGGCTGGACGCGGTACTGCTTTCCACCCGTTTCGACGACTGCGTAAATAGACATAGGTCAGGCAAGTTGCCCGACTCTGGTAACAGAGTCAAGGAGATAGGCCGGATCGGGAGGTCAGCCTCCGGCTTCGGAGCGCCCGCGCAATCTGGAGCTGAGCCCTCTGGACCCTGGGCATGAGCTGACCGGACGGAATCGTGACGACGTCCCTGTCTTTGTAGAGCACGCGACCCTCGACCATGGTCCAGCGCAGGTGCGCAGGCTGGCTCGCATAGACGATCGATGAGGCGATCGCTTCGGCGCTGGGCATCCCCCTCCTGATCAGCTGGGCTGGAATCGCGTTTTCGGGGCGGCTCAGGTCGAGCGCGATGAGATCCGCCTTCTTCCCCTCCTCAATCGAACCGATCTGATCCGACCAGCCGAGTGCCCTTGCCCCATCGCGGGTCGCCATGTCGAGCACCTCCTGGGCTCTCATGGATCGGGGCCCCGCCCCCGGCTTATGAATCAGCGCGGCGAGTCGCATCTCCTGGAACATACTCAGGTTATTGTTGCATGGGGCGCCGTCCGCTCCGAGCGCGACGTTGATTCCGCGAGCGCGAAGGTCCGGTACATGCGCCAGCCCCGAGGCAAGCTTGAGGTTCGAGCTCGGGCAATGGACGACCTGGGTACCGGTGGAGCGCAGGAGGTTCTTCTCGTTGGGTTTGAGCCAGATGCAGTGGGCGAGCACCAGCCGGGGCGACGTCAGGCCGAGCTGATGGAGGTACTCGATGTTCTCGCAGTGAACGAGCTTTCGAACGAGCTGGATCTCGCGCAGGTTCTCGCTCGCGTGCGTGTGAATGATCGCGCGCGACTCCGCGGCCGCCCTTCCGACTTCGGTCAGGAGCCGTTCGGTACAGGAAAGCACGAAGCGCGGCGCGAAGGACGCCCGGATGCGACCGTTCGCGCCTCCGTTCCAGCGGTCGAAGAGAGCCTGGGCCTCGGCGATCGCGTCGCGCGTGGGCTCGCGCAGATGTGCCGGGGTCGTAGTCGGGTGGTCCATCAGGCACTTGCCCACGTTTGCGCGGATACCAGACTCGCGAACGGCCTCGAAGATCTCCTCCGTGTGGCGAACGGTGCCCATGTCGAGGATGCAGGTCGTTCCCGAAGCCAGAAGCTCGTGGATGCCCAGAAGCGCGCTCGTTCGAAGCGTTTCCTCGGAATGGGCGGCCTCCAGGAGCCAGATCCGCTTCGTCAGCCAGTCGAGCAGCTCGAGGTCGTCAGCCTGGTTGCGGAACAACGTCTGGCAAAGGTGCACGTGCGCCTGAACGAAGCCGGGAAGGATGACCAGCCCCGAGGCGTCCAGCACCCGGCTTTCCCGCGACCGGCGTTTCGGCAGGGAGCGGGTGACCTGGGCGATCTGGCCGTCGATGAGCCGGAGGCAGCCCCGGAGGACCCTGCGCCGCGAATCCTGAGTCGCGATCTGGGCTCCGGAAACCCAGACTTCCACTTCAGGACTTCCTGGCTCGCAGGTGCCGGGCCGTGAACGCTTCGGGCAGGAGCTCGCTCAGCCGGCGCGAGCGCCTGTTCCCCTTCAAATCGGACGCGTGAACGACGGCATTCGGCCCGAACTCGGCGATCACCTGCCGGCAGATGCCACAGGGCGGCCACGCGGGCCGCGCGTCCGTCACCACGGCTACGTCCGTCAGCTCGATCGCGCCCTCCGCGGCGACCGCCGAGGCGATCGCGACCCGCTCGGCGCAGACCGTGCCGCCATAGGACGAGTTCTCGACGTTGCAGCCGGCGTATATTTTTCCGCTCCGCGTGCGCACGGCGGCTCCGACCTTGCGCCCGCTGTAGGGGCTGTAGGAGTTCGCTCGCGCCGCCGTGGCCCGGGCGAGGAGTACGCGAAGAGCGCCGGCCTTTGGATTTCCACCGCGAATGGCCATGTCAGCCGTGTGCCTGGAGCCCCGCGCCCGCCGCCTGCTTCGCGGGAGCCTGGTGTGCCAGCCGCGGAACCGCGATCTCGAGCAGCCGCGCCAGCTTTTCGGCTCCGAACGCCGAGTTGTCGATGACTTCCTGATGCGTGAGTTTCTGGGTCGTCAGGCCGGCGGCGAGGTTCGTGATGCAGCTCACGCCCGTGACGCGCACCCCGAGGTGGTTCGCGGCGATGCTCTCGGGAACGGTCGACATCCCGACCGCGTCCGCGCCCAGCGTCCGCATCATGCGGATCTCGGCCGGTGTTTCGTAGGTGGGACCGAGCAGGCCCGCGTAAACGCCGGTCTGGAGCTCGAGGCCGGCCTCTCGCGCGGACTCGAGCAGGACTTCGATGCAAGGTCGGCTGTAGGCCTCCGACAGGTCGGGGAACCGGGGGCCGAGCTGCGAAAGGTTCGGTCCCTTGAGCGGATTGTCGCCCATGAGGTTGAGGTGATCGGCGATGACCATGAGGTCGCCCGGGCGGAAGCGGGTGTTCACGCCGCCCGCGGCGTTGGTCAGCAGCAGCGTATGAATGCCGAGCCCGCAGACCGTGCGGGTCGGGAAGACGACCTCTTCCATGGGGTAGCCTTCGTAAAGGTGAAAGCGCCCCTGGAGAAAGACGCAGGGCACGCCGTGGAAGCGCCCGAGAATCATCTTTCCGGCATGCCCTTCGACAGTAGTGCCGTGAAAATGCGGGATTTCGGTGTAGGGGATCGTGACGGAGTCCGTGACTTTCTGGGCGACCGAGCCGAGCCCGGACCCCAGGACGAAGCCGACTTCGGGAACGAGCGGGCTTCGCGCCCGGATCGCCTCGACCGCCTCGCGGATCTTCTCGTAGATCGTCTGGGCCATTGCCGTCATCCCACCTTCTGCCCGATGACCTCGGAAATCAACTTCGGTACGGGTTTCCGCGTGCCGCTGATCTCGAGGGCTCCGTGAAAGGCCTCCTCCAGCTCACGCAGCGGGGCCGACTCCCGCGAGTGGACCGTCACGATCGGATCGCCGGGTTTCACGCGCGAACCGAGCTTTCGGTGGAAAACCAGGCCGACGGCCGGGTCCACCGGGTCTCCCGCCCTCTTGCGTCCACCGCCGAGCTCGACCAGGACCCGCCCGATCTCCGCCGTGTCGATTCGCCCGATATAGCCGCGCTCCCTCGCGACCCACGCGGTCGCGACCGGCGCGCGAGGCAGCCGGCTCACGTCGTTGATCTGGTCGACCCGCCCGCCCTGGGCCCCGACCATCCCGACAAAGGTCCTCCACGCGGAGCCGTCCGCGAGCTTCGCATGAGCGAGCTTGCGGCCCTGGGTGAGACCGTGCGTGGCTCCGCCGAGCTCCAGCATGTGCGCGCAGAGCTGGATCGTCAGCTCCTTGAGGTCGCTCGAGCAGCCGTCCGATCTGCCCTTGCTGGGGCTGCCGCAGCCGCGGAGGAGGTCGATGGCTTCGACCATCTCAAGGGCGTTTCCGACCGAGTAGCCGAGAGGCTGGCTCATGTCGGTGAGCACGGCCCGGCAGGGCAGGCCCATCTTGCGGGCGGTCTGCACCAGCGCCCGGGCGAGGTGGCGGGCGCTGTCGCGCGACTTCATGAAGGCGCCGTTTCCGGTCTTCACGTCGAGCACCAGCGCGTTCGCGCCTTCGGCGAGCTTCTTGGAGAGAATCGAGGCGACGATGAGGGGTACGCATTCGACCGTCCCGGTGACGTCTCGCAGCGCGTACAGTTTACGGTCTGCGGGTACCATGCGCTCGCTCTGCCCCGCCATGGCGCACCCGACCCCGCCGAGCAGCTCGGCGAAGCGAGCGGGTCCCGGCATGACGTCAAATCCCTCGATCGACTCAAGCTTGTCGAGCGTGCCGCCCGTGTGGCCGAGCCCCCGCCCGGAAATCATCGGCACCTTGAGGCCGCAGGCCGCGGCGAGGGGCGCGAGGACCAGGGAGACCTTGTCACCCACCCCTCCCGTCGAATGCTTGTCGACCTTGGTTCCCTGGACCGCCTTCAGATCGTAGCGCTCGCCGCTGTCGACCATCGCCTCCGTGAGCGCGACCGTCTCCGCCAGGTTCATTCCGCGGAAGAAGACGGCCATGAGAAACGCGCTGGCCTGGTAATCCGCTACGTCGCCGGTCGACAGGCCCCGGATGAACCAGGCGATCTGCTCGGAGGTGAGCTCCTTGCCGTCCCTCTTGCGCGCGATGATTCCGGCGGGAGTCAGCATCCGTTCACCGACGCCCCGGCAAACCGGGCCACCCGGGAAGCAGGCGGTGCAGGAGGGACCGCCCCGCGAGGCCGGTGGACCTTGCGCCGGCGGGGAGAAGCGCCTGGACCGCGGTGGCGCCCAGGTCAGCGAAGCTGGGGCAGATCCCAAGATCGACCGCGCGCGGATCCATGGCCGGCGAATAGGCCAGGACCGGCGCGAATTCGCGGGTGTGATCGGTGCCCGGGCAGGTGGGGTCATTTCCGTGGTCCGCTGAGATCAGGAGCAGGTCGCGCGGGCCCATCGCCTGTCGGATCTCCGGGAGCGCGCGGTCGAACTCCTCAAGCGAGGCTCCGAAGCCCTCGACGTCCCGTCGGTGGCCGTAGAGCATGTCGAAGTCGATGAGGTTGCAGAACACGAGGCCTCTCGGCTCCTCGCGCAGGGTCTTGAGAAGCGTTTTCACGCCGTCGGCGTTGCCGGCCGTGTCCTGGCTCTCGTCGATCCCGCGCCCGGCGTAGATGCTCGAGATCTTGCCGATCCCCATGGTCTTGACTCCGCCTTCGCGAAGTGCGTCGAGGTAGGTCGCCCCGAAGGGCTCGAGCGAATAGTCCTTGCGGTTATAGGTGCGCTGAAAGGGATTCGGGGAGCCCTTGCGTCCATTGCCCACAAAGGGGCGAGCGATCACTCGGCCAACCCGAAGCTCGTCGCAGATCTTCCTCGCGGCCTTGCAGATGTCGTAGAGCCTCTGGAGGCCGAAGGTCAGCTCGTGCGCGGCGACCTGCCAGACACTGTCAGCGCTCGTGTACAGGATGGGTTTCCCGGTCCGGAGGTGCTCTTCGCCAAGCTCCTCGAGGATTTCGGTGCCGCTCGCGGTCCTGTTCCCGAGGACCCCCGGGAGCGCGCACTCGCGTACCCACCGGTCCACGACCTCTGCCGGGAAGCCACTGGGAAAGGTCGGAAAGGCCTCCTGAACCACCAGCCCTGCCATCTCCCAGTGGCCGGAGGTCGTGTCCTTGCCCTGCGAGAGCTCGGTCGCGCGGCCGTACGCGCCCTCGCGGGCCTCGGTTGGGTCGACGCCGGGCATGGGTGTGATTCGTCCGAGGCCCAGCCGAGCCAGGTTTGGAAGCTGGAGGGTCTTCTGCTTTCGGCGCTGGTACTCGCGCGCCAAGTTGCCGAGCGTATTGGCCCCGCTGTCGCCGTAGGTCGCCGCGTCGGGCAGCTCGCCCGCACCCACGCCGTCCAGGACGATCAGGATCACCCGGTCCAGCGTCGCGGCGGAGGTGGGCATCGCGCCTTCGTTCGCTCAGTACAGGCTGGACTTGTACGGCTTCTTGCCGTCAGCAGTCCCGCTCTTGCCCGTTTTGGCGTCGGCCTTGCCGGAGGCCGTGGTTGCCTTCGTCACGATCGCGATGCTGGCGGAAGCGCCGATGCGATTCGCGCCCGCGGCGATCATCCGGGCCGCGTCTTCATAGGTACGGATTCCACCGGAGGCTTTCACGCCCATTTCGGGCCCGACGACCCTGCGCATGAGTTCGATGTCTTCCGCGGTGGCGCCGCCGGAGGCGAAGCCGGTCGAGGTCTTCACGAACGCCGCGCCCGCCGCCTTCGAGAGCGCGCAGCCGATCACCTTTTCGTCGTCGTTGATCGACGACGTTTCCAGAATGACTTTGACCGGGTAGGGCGCCGAAGCCTCGACGACCTTTCGGATGTCCTCGAGCACCAGGCCGTAGTCGCGGCCCTTGAGCGCGCCGATGTTGATGACCATGTCGATCTCGAGAGCACCCGCACGTACGGCCTCGCGGGCTTCGAATGCCTTCGAGGCGGTGGAGGCGGCCCCCAGAGGGAAGCCGACCACCGCGATGGCCTTCGTCGTCGTTCCTTTGAGAAGCTCGGCGACCAGGCCGATGTACGTCGAGTTCACGCAGACCGTCGCGAAGTGGTACTTGCGCGCTTCTTCGCAGACCCGCTGAATCTCGTCTTTCGTGGCATCGGGTTTCAGGAGGGTGTGGTCGATCTTGCTGGCCAGGCTCGAGTCGCCCTCGAGCAGGTGGGGTTGGAAGGGATTCTCGCCGGCATGGCCAATCCGATCGGCATGAACAAGCTGATGCCAACGCGCCGTGGCTTCAACCGGAGGCGCCGACGGTTTGGCGGCCACTCCAACCGGAACGCCCTGCGCGATGAGCCGTTCACGCACTGCTTCCGCAATCTGATCCACCAATGATGTCAATGAGCTGGGATCGGCCGGAAGGGGGGGGGCGGAGAGAGCCTGGACGCCATGACTGCCTTTGGGTTGAAAGGCCATAGGCGTTTGCGTTTCCGACTTTTTAGTTGAAGTGTCAAGTCGGATTCGTTAACTCTAGAGGGTAAGGCCAGGTTTCAAGTTCGGCTGGCGCAACGGCGCCGCCCAGGCAGATCGAAGAGCGAAGCAGCTCTCGACCCGGCCAGTAATGGAAAAATTTTTGAGCAAAAGTTC
The DNA here is from genome assembly GCA_964372615.1 of uncultured Bacteriovoracaceae bacterium. Lineage (GTDB taxonomy): Bacteria > Bdellovibrionota > UBA1018 > UBA1018 > UBA1018 > CAYJTX01. The sequence goes on from CAYJTX010000005.1 coordinate 26,644, forward strand.
GGTGCGGAGTGGACTGATGTCCGCCCGCGCAAGTCAGAAAAGGAGATTCGGTTCGATACCCCCCGGCTGGAGACAGCGGCTCGGGGTGGTTCTTCCTGTTTTGAGTCTGCTGGGAGGAGGCCTCCTAGCGCCGCGTCAAAGTTACGCCAAATCGGGATTTTTCCAGACCATAGGCATCAGTATTGTCGTGGGAACTGTTTTGGGTGTGTCCACGTTGCCCTTTTACGATCAACCCGGAAAACACATTTCGAACCTGGCCCTTGGCGCTGCTGCCGGAGCTGTGGCCGGAATAGGCATTTTCGTTCATGAGATTGCCACACGGGATGAATCGGAAGAGGGCTACGCCGCTGAACGGCGAGAGGGGGTTTCCCCCCGGCGTCGGCCGCCTGCAATCGCTTCCATCGTCTTGGAGACGAGGGACTGGGTGTTTCGACATTCTGCCCTGAGATCTCCTGCGGTTCTGCTGCCCTTGGTCTCTCTCAACTGGTGACCCGGGAGGCGGGTGCCTCCCCAGGGTCCGGCTTCGGCAGGCCTTTCCCGATTCGTCGGGGCGCCGAGGATCAAATGATTGGAGATCAGAATGTCTACGCAGCTAATTGTTAATGCATCGCTCCCCGAGACGCGCATCGCGCTCATGGAGGACGGCGAGATCCAGGAACTCTTGATCGAGCGAGCCACGGGGAGGGGCATCGTCGGCAACATCTACAAAGGTCGCGTCACCCGTGTGCTGCCCGGGATGCAGGCGGCGTTCGTCGATATCGGGCTGGAAAAGGCGGCGTTCCTCTACGTCGACGACGTCTTCGTGCACTCGAAAATCTGGGAGAGTGAGGAAGAAGCAGGTCCAGATCGGGGTGAGGAAGGCGGAGGAGGCGAAGGGGAGGAAGTGCAGGGAGGCCCCGAAGGTTCGCAGGTGCCTGCCGAGGTGGACGCGCCGGCAACGGAGCCTGCCGCGGGGAGTCCTGAGGGGAGTCCTGACGACGAAGGGGATTTCGACCTTTCCGACGAAGATGACGATCTGGGCGATGAGGATGATGACGACGACGAGCCGGTTGCCATGGGCCCTCCCCCAGGCGGTGGGGAAGGTGGCGGGTCCGACAGCCCCGGTGGCCCCCCGGCAGGGGCGGTTTCTCCGGGTCGAGGCCGGCGGCGCAGGGGTCGAAGAGGCGGCCGTACTCGGCGGCGTCGCGAGGGAGAGGGACCGGTTCAGGCCGGAGCTCCAGGAAACCAGCCCGGTACGGATCCAGGTGCTGATTCGGGAGCCGGCGGCGAGCCGCTGCCCGACAGCGCTCAGGGTCACCTCTATGAATCGGGCGACGTGGACTCCGACCGCGCCGAATTGACAGCGGAAGGCGGGGGAGTGGGCCCCGAGGGCAACGCGGACCGGCCGGCCGCGGTTGTGTCCGAGGCGGAACGCCCCACTGGGGCGCCAGCACCCGCAGGCCGAGGCCGGCCTGAGTTCCGCGAGCAGCGGGACCGGAGCCGCCGTATTCGGTCGCGCCCCTCGATGCGCCCGCCGAGAGGGCAGGCGAACATCCAGGACCTCCTCAAGGAGGGCCAGGAGGTCATTGTCCAGGTGGCCAAGGATCCGATCGCCACGAAGGGCGCGCGTCTCACCTGCCATCTGAGCCTCCCGGGCCGGCACCTCGTCTGCATGCCGACGATCGACCACGTCGGCGTCTCGCGCCGGATCGAACGCGACGAAGAGCGGCGCAGGCTGCGCGATTTCGTCGAGCGCAATCGCCCGAGGAATCTGGGGTTCATCGTCAGGACCGCGAGCGGCAGGAACCAGGCCGAGCAGCGGATCAAGCAGGACGTCGAGTACCTCTCAAACCTCTGGAACGAGATTCGCGACAAGGCAGGACACGTCACCGCGCCCGCGATGATCTACGAGGATCTGAACTCGGTGCTGCGGTCGATCCGCGACTGGGTGACCGAGGACATCGACCGCATCGTCGTGGACTCGCGCTACCACTTCAACGAGATGCTCCGCTTCGTCGGACATTTCATGCCGTCGATCCGCCAGAAGATCGAGCTCTATCAGGGAGACCTGCCGATCTTCGATACCTACGGAATCTCTGCTGAGCTCTCCCGCGCCCTCGAGCGCAAGGTCTGGCTCAAGTCGGGCGGCTACCTCATGGTCGACCAGGCCGAAGCCCTCGTGGCGATCGACGTGAACACGGGGCGCTTCGTCGGAAAGAAGAATCTCGAGGATACGATTCTCAAAACCAACCTCGAGGCCGTGAAGGAGATCGCCTATCAGCTCCGCCTTCGGAACTGCGGCGGGATCATCGTGCTGGACCTCATCGACATGGAGCGGGAGGAGAACAAGCAGCGCGTTTACCGGGCTCTCGAGGAGGAGCTGAGAAAGGACCGCGCGAGGCCCTCGATCCTCAAGATCTCGGAGCTCGGGCTCGTGGAGATGACCCGCAAGCGCACCCGGGACACGATCATCCGCACCCTTTGCGAGCCGTGCGTGAACTGCGAGGCCAAGGGTTACATCAAGAGCCGGCAGACCGTGGCGTACGAGATCATGCGCGAGATTGAGCGGGAGGGCGTGGATTCCGACGTCTCGAAGATTCTCGTTCAGGCGCACGCCGAGGTGATTGACGTGCTGGCGATCGAGGAGCGGGAGACCGTTGACCAGCTCGAGCGACGCTACCGAAAGTCGATCTATCTCCAGGCGGTCGAGGACACGCATCCCGAGCAGTTTGAAGTCGTCTCCGAGCGTACGCACGGCTCGACGAGCCGCCGGCGCGACTCTCGCTCGATGGCGGCCGAGTCGCAGGGCGACCGGGATCGGGGCCGGGATCGGGATCGGGGCCGGGACCGCGGCAGGGACCGCGGCAGGGGCCGGGATCGGGGCCGTGGCCGCGACCGCGGGAGGGATCGGCCGCCCATGGGCGGGGGTGGTTCGGAAGGCGTGTCGGCCGGTCCGGTCGCGACTCCGACGGGGCATCCGCAGCATCCTCAGCAGATGGGGCAAGTCGAGGCGGGTGGGCAGGTGCCTCACGCTCCCCAGGCTCCACTCATCCCTCCTGTACCACCGCACGCGGATGGTTTCGACAATGACGAGGACCGGCTCGCGTTCCTCAGGGCGCAAGCCACCCAGGATGCAGCACTTTCGCGACAGGGTGGACCGGGTGGCCAGGGATCGACGGGCGCGCCGGGGGCTCAGGGCCGCGGGCAATGGGGCGGCCAGGGCCGTGGTGGCGGCCGGGGGCCGCGGACGGGCGGTCCAGGTGGTCCGGCTGGGGGCGATCGTGACGGCGGCCGCGGCGGGAGACATCGCCGAGGCGGGCGTGGAAGGCGCGGCGGTAGTGGGGGTGGGGGTGGAAGGGACCGATCCGCGTCTGGCCCTCGGGGCGGAGCACCGCAGGGTCGTCCGGAAGGACCGGCTCCGGCGATTCCGAGGCCGTTAGGGGGCGAAGCGGCTCCCTCGGGAGATGCCGGCGGCACCGGGGGTGGCAACGGCGGAAGCGGTGGTAACGGCGATCGGTCGGGACCGCCTTCGGTGCCACCCGTGACTTCTTAGCCCGTGGGAGCCGTTTATCGGCTCCGGCTCGAGGTCGCTCGAGTCGTGACGGACAAGGGCAGGAAAGTGGGCCGGGATGCTTATCTCCTGAGCCTTTGGCGGAAGTTTGGGAAGCGAGGGCTACTCGGCATCCACGAGGGCACGCTCTTGAGCGAAGAGGCCGCGTCGGAGGGAATCGCGGTTGAGTCCTGGGCCGTGGACGCGGGCGAGGCGCCGCGCGAGCGCGACTGGGTCGGCGATCGTGAGCTCGTCCGTTGCGATCTGTACTTCGAATCCGAGCGAGGAGCGAGGGAGGCGGCCGAGGAAATCCGCGCGGGATTCCTCGAGGGCGCCTGGGTCGTGGACGTGGCAAGTGAACCGGATCGCGACTGGAACGCGGAATGGAAAGCGTCCTTCACGGGCGTCGAGGTTCCCCCCGACTGGATTGTACTGCCGCCTTGGGTGGAAATGGGGATCGACCCCGGGCGGCCGGGTCGCCGCGTTTTGCGGCTCAATCCCGGCGCGGGTTTCGGCACGGGAACCCATGAGACAACGCAGCTCTGTCTGGAGGCGCTCGCGGGCGTTCTGGACCGAGTACCCGACGCGACCGTGCTCGACTTCGGCAGCGGATCCGGGATTCTCGCGATCGGGGCCGCCCTTCGAGGCGCTTCAGCGGTAGATGCTGTCGAAATCGACGAGCTCGCGCTCCATAACGGTCGCGAAAACGCTCGGCTCAATGGCGTCGAGGCGCGGATTCGCTTCGCCCGGGACCTCGGTGACCGAGGGCCCTACGCAGTGGTCGTGGCTAATATTCTCAAGCCGGTGCTCCTCGCGTTCGCCGCAGAGCTCGTGGAGAGGCTTGAGCCTCGAGGCACGCTGATTCTCTCGGGACTCATGGAGGGAGACGTTCCGGCCGTGCGCGAGTCCTATGAGACTTTGCTCGCTGGTCGACCCGCGTCGCAGGATTTCGTTCTGGGTGAATGGCGAGCCATCGTTTTCCGGAAGGGTGAGGAATGTCCGTAGGTCCGAGGGACCGCTTGCAGTACACGTCCTGAAGGCGTTCGAGCTGCAGTGCACCTCGCCGTACTGGAAGTGGTAGAAACGATCTTCGATGGGCTCGGCTTGGACTCCAATCGAAGTTTGCTGAGCCGATACGTCCGCCGCGAAGATCGGATTCGTCTGTCGCGGGTGAACCATGACCCGATTGAGGACGATTCCGTTGACCGGATTCGGATTGACCGCTTCGTTCGCCCTGACGAAGGAGACGGTGTTGTAGACCTCGTCCACGTGTCCGACGTCGAACCAGTCCACTTGGAGCATACTGACCGTCGCCCGCGCTGGAACCGCCAAAACCAGGAGCGCGGAAGCGGCCATCGTCGCGCGAAGGGCTCCAAGCGACCGGAAAGGCGGGTGCGATGTCATTCGCCAGACCTCCGGGCAACCGCCGGCGGCGCCAGGGGGCGTCCGCCCTTTCCCCCGAACTTGATGTAGCCGGGGTCGCCCGGGTTGCCGAGCCGAAGCCCGCCGGTGATGCGTTTGTCGACGGACAGGCCGTTGCTCAGGGCCGCATGCTGAAGGCCACAAAACGTGCACTTGAGGCTCGACCAAGAGACTGGT
>CAYJTX010000006.1:0-30017 GCA_964372615.1 uncultured Bacteriovoracaceae bacterium
GGTATGTTCGCCGCGCCGCATCGGGTGGGCGGGGGGGGGGGCAATCGCTCGTCAGGGGCTCGTGATGGGCGCGGAAATTTCCGGCTTCGCGATCGCCCTGGACGAGTTCTGGATCGCCGACGTCGATCTCTTCGGGCCGCCGGATTACCCGGGCTCCTGCTGCGACGGTGTGCTGGGGCTGGATTTTCTTCGGTCCCACGTCGTGGAGTTCGTTCCCACGCGTCCGGCTGCCGTGGTGATCTGGCCCAAGGAAGGTTTCGCGAGGCCCGGTTTTCATTGGGCCGAGGCGGCGATTCGCGTGGTCGATCGGGCGACGGCTGGTGCTCGCGCCCTGAGCGAGGGTTGCCGCCTCGACGGCTCGAGCCGAGTCGCGGGCGTTCGATGGGATACCGGCTGGGCGGGCGAGCTGGCGGCCGGCGCGGACTCCGGGGCCCCCCAGGCGAGTCGCAGTATAGTATGCCCGGCCTTTCAATTCGAGGAGCCAGCCGGCGTGTCGAATTGGAGCGAAAGCGGGCGGGAAGTCGTGGCTGGAATGGCGCTCCTCTCACGGGGAAGGTTCGTACTGGACCTGCCTCATGGGCGCATCTGGCTCGAGCCGGCGGTGCTTCGGCGAAAGTCGGTGAGGAACCGCTCCGGCCTTCGCGTTCAGTTCCTGGCGAACGAGCAGGGGAACCGGGAGCTGCGAGTGAAGGCGATTGATCCGCGGTCCCCGGCCGCAGAACTGGAGCGCCAGGGGTTGAGACCGGGGGCGGTCATCACGCAAATCGACACGGTGCCTGCAGAGGACTTGGATCTCTGGGAGGTCGAGCAGAGGCTGGCCGGTCAGATATCCAATTCAGTGACATTGCAGTGGAAAATGAAAGATGGACTCCGGAGTTCGCCCTTGATAGTCGCAGCGCGTTAAGTTGAGAGATGGGGCGGCCGCGGTCAAGGTGGCTCCGGAGGTAGGGGTAGTGGTTTTCGCACTGCTGGCCGGATGGATCAGCTTAGGAAGCGTGACTGCTTTCAGCGCCGAAGAGACCGCGGCGAAGCGGTTGAATGCGCCGATACCGCTGGGCTTTGACGTCGCCTGGGTTGGGCGTCCCCATCGGGTTGCCCGGCTGAGCTTTTTTCCATCGCTCGATGGAGTGAACGGACACTTCGCGTTCGAAGGCGGGACCTGGGCCAACGGTGCCTGCGGGAGCGACGATGCCGCCCAGGCAGAGGTCGTGTCGGCGACTCTTCGAGGCGGTGACTTCCAGTTGCTCGAGACGCCTCGCGTGCCGCTGGTCGCCGGGGCCGTCGACGGGCGCCACGGACTCTTCGAATACTCGGCGAGCTGGGAGCTCGATGCGCCGGCCTCCGCCGGCCATGCCGGTATCCCGGTGGCGTGGATCGCCGGCTGGGATGTCTCCGGCGAGGGCTCTTTCGCCGATCATGGAGCGACGCTCGCTGGTTTCTCGGTTGCAGTGCAGCCGGTCGGGTCGCGCCTGCGGGTCGCGGTCACTCAGAGTGTCGGCGCCGTGCCCGACCGGATTCAAGGGCTCCGGAAGTATCTGGCCACGGCGTCCGTGAAGGTGGTCGCCGGCTGGCTGCCCGTGGAAGTTCCCTCTCAGGCGGTCACTTCGTACCTGCTCGAGGAGCGCCGTGAGACAGGCTCCGAGGACGAAGCCGCGCCCTGGCCCGGGCTCTGCCAGGACGTTCGAACCGCGCTGCAACAGGCAGGACTTCCACTTCCGCAGGAAGTCGGCTTCAAGCTCGAGCATGACGGGCGCCTCCCCGGCCGATACCTGAGACGCCTGCGCCTGGCCGCTGGCCCCGGCCAGCGCGACATCGTCGACAATCACGGGCCCATCGCTCGCCGGCTCGAGCGCACCATCACGAAGCGCGGCCTGCTTCTTTCGGCTGCCGCGAGCGCCGCTCTCGTTGAGCTTCGCTGCGATCAGGGCAAGGCGAACGGCGGGGGGCTGGTGTTGCCGGCGTTTGCTCGCTAGGAGGAAGGACGGTCCCAGCTCCCAAGCTACCTTTTCAGCACCCTGCTATCTCAGCACAAAGCTCACCGCTCACTCACCGCCCGGGGCGAACACGCGTTCTAGGTTCCAGACTTCCTTCTCCCGTCGCGCGACCGCCACGAGGGTATCCCGGTGGTAGATCGCGACGCAGGATTCCTGGCCCGCCACAATTCGAGAGTCGGGACCCGAGAGCGCCGACCGCCGCAGAATATTGAAGAGTACGTTCTGCCGGCCCTGGAAAAGGGCGAGCCGCTCCTCGTCGTTGGCCTCCGCTCTGCCATAACCGTCCAGCAGCCGGTCGAAGGGCATCCAGCAGTCGAGATCCTCAAGGCCCGCCCCGGAGCCCAACGCGTCCGAGATTCGGTCGAGCGTCCAGGCCTGGCTGTTCCGGAAGCAGCCGGTCGCGGTTCGGTCGAGCGACTCGAGCATCGCGACCGTCCCGAGGAGGCGGCCGAAGTCCTGCGCGAGGGTTCGAACGTAGGTGCCAGAGCTGCATACGACCCGCACCCGCGCTCGCGGGGCCGCGTACTCGAGGATCTCGAATTCGTAGAGGTGACAGAGCTTGGGATCACGCTCGATCTCGAGGCCCGCGCGCGCCAGCTCGTAAAGGGGCTTTCCGTCCTTTTTCTTGGCCGAATGCATGGGCGGGATCTGAAGATACGGCTGCTGGGTGAACAGACGGGCGTGCTCGCGAAGGAGGTCGATCGACTCGGGCATCCGGTCGCTCGTCTCGCTTACGGGCGAAGTAGGATCCCCGGGAGTGGTCGTTGTTCCGAACAGGACAACTCCTTCATAGGACTTCGTGGAGCCCAGGAAGTAGCGTGCGAGCTTCACGGCGCGTCCTACGCACACCGCGAGCAGTCCGGTAGCGAACGGGTCGAGCGTGCCTCCGTGTCCGAACTTGGGGAGCAGTGGCTTCCTCACGCCGTAGCGCGCTTCGGCCATCTTCTGAAGCTCTTCGATGACGCCGAAGGAGCTCAATCCCGGCCGCTTGTCGACCAGAAGGGCGCCGCTGACTGCCGGATGGGTCTTTTCGCGGGCTGGAGCGGCGCGCGACCGTCCTGGAGCGCCGGATCTTTCCATGTCTTGGGTTCTCATTCGTCCGTACGCGAGCCATTCGGCTCGACGCCCGGTGACTCTGGCGTCTGCTGGGACGAAACCTTCTTGAGCAGTTCATGCACCCGGCTCACGTTTTCGATGCCTCGGTCCTCCCGAAAAATGAGGGTCGGAACGTGGCGGACCGTGAGCAGCTGCCCGAGCTGGCGACGGAGGTAGCCGGAAGCGGACGCGAGCCCCTTCAGGCACTCATCTATCTCTTGTGGCTTTTCTACGGAGTCCTTCCGAGCGTCCCGTTCCGAATCTTCGTTCCTCACGCCCGCCCCGAACAGCGAGACGGAGATCGTTGCCTGGCTTCCGTCTGTCGTGACCACGACCTGGGTGAACGTGACGGCTCCGACTCGCGGGTCCTTCAGGTCGCGGACCATCCTTGAGAGTTCCTGTTGGATCGCGGCCGCGAGCCGATGTCTACGGGTCTCCTGCATGCGACGCCTATGCGCTCAGTTCGGGCGTCACGAGCTCGATCTGGTAGGCCTCGATGACGTCGCCCGGCTTGAGGTCGTTGTAATTCTCAAGACCGATGCCGCACTCAAAGCCCTGCGCAACTTCCTTGGCGTCGTCCTTGAAGCGCCGGAGCGAGGACATCCTGCCCTGGTAGACGATCCGGCTGTCCCGGAGGAGTCTCACATTCGCTCCGCGCACGATCTTTCCGTCGATCACGGCGGAACCGGCGATGGTGCCCACCTTCGGTACGGTGAAGGTCTGCCGCACTTCCGCGCGGCCGAGGAACTTCTCGACCTTCTTCTTGTCGAGGAGGCCGACCATCGACTTCTTCACCTCGTCGATCAGCTCGTAAATGATGTTGTAGCACTTGACTTCGACGTGCTCTCCCTCGGCGAGCTGTCTCGCCTTCGTCTCCGGGCGGACATTGAAGCCGATGATGATGGCGCTCGAGGCGCTCGCGAGCAGGACGTCGCTCTCGGTGATTCCGCCGGGGGCCGAGTGAATGACCTTGACCTTGACCTTCTCGGTCGAAAGTTTGGCCAGGCTGTCGCGAATCGCCTCGACGCTTCCGAAGACGTCGGCCTTGAGCACGATATTGAGTTCCTTCAGTCCCCCCACCTTGATCTTGGCGAAGAGATCCTCGAGAGAGACCTTGCCGCCGGTCGCTCCGCCGGCTCCAGCCGCGGTCCGGAGGCCGCGGTTCTCCGCGATCTCCCGCGCGTCTGACTCGGTCTCGGCACCGTCGAAGCGGTCACCCGCGTTCGGCAGGCCCTCGAAGCCCAGCGCCTCAGCGGCCATTCCGGGTCCGACTTCCTCGACCTGATTGCCCTTGTCGTCCATGAGCGCGCGCACGCGCCCGGAGTGCGCGCCGGATACGATCGCGTCGCCCACCCTCAGTGTTCCGCGTTTGACCAGAACGCTCGCGACGGGGCCCCGGCCCTTTTCGAGCCTCGCCTCGAGCACGCTCCCTGAGGCGCGCGCGTCCGCGTTGGATTTCAGGTCGAGCACCTCGGCCTGAAGCAGGATCGTCTCGAGGAGCTTGTCGAGGTTGGTTTTCTTGGTCGCCGAGACCGGAACGAACATCGACTGGCCGCCCCAGTCCTCGGCAAGGAGGTCCAGCTCAGCGAGCTGCTGCTTGATTTTTTCCGTGTTCGCTCCCGGCTTGTCGATCTTGTTCATCGCGACGATGATCGGGACGCCAGCCGCCTTCGCGTGGCTGAGCGCCTCGCGCGTCTGTGGCATCACGCCGTCGTCCGCCGCGACCACGAGGATGACGAGATCCGTGACGTTCGCGCCTCGGGCCCGCATCACGGTGAAGGCCTCGTGGCCTGGCGTATCGATGAATGTAATCAGCTTGCCGGCCTGCTCGACCGTATAGGCCCCGATGTGCTGGGTGATGCCTCCAGCCTCTCCCGCCGCTACGTTCGTGTTGCGGAGCGCGTCGAGCAGGGATGTCTTGCCGTGGTCGACATGGCCCATGATGGTTACGACAGGCGGGCGCGGCTTGACCTGCTCCGGGGTGTCGGCCGCAGGCTGAAGCAGCTCCTCCTCCTTGAAGGTCTTGTTTTTCACCTCGTACTGGTAATCGCCTGCCACGAGGGTCGCCGTATCGACGTCCAGCGTGTGGTTCAGCGTGGCCACCTGGCCCATGCCGATGAGCTTTCGAACGACATCCGAGGCCTTCACGCCCAGCTGGTCGGCGAGGTTGGCCACGGTGATGACCCCATCCACTTCTACGACCCTCTTCGCGGCCTTCATCGTGGTGAGTTGCGTCCTTTTGACTTCCCGCCCGACGGGGATCTTCTTCCGCTTGGGAAGGAAAATCCGCTCCTTTTTCCGATAATCCGCGAAACGCACGTCCTCGGGGCGGATCTCGCCCTCGCGCCCGCCGCCGCGCTTCTTGGCGGCCTCGTCCTCGACCATCTGATCGAGGTTCTCCTTGGTCATCTTGACGATGCGGAAGCCGTCCTTGTCCTGCGTCGTCTGCCCCCGGAGCTGGGGTTTGGGTACTGCCGGGGTCGGCGCTGGCGGTGCCTGCGCCACGATGTTGGGTTTCGAGGGAGTGGTCGGCGAGACGACCGTCAGGATGCTCGGCCGGCGAGGCGCCACGGGCCTGGGTGGAAGTACAACCGGCGCCCGAGGCGTCCGAACTGGAGCTCCCGCTGGTTCCGCGCCCTGCGGTTCGGACGCCACTGCGTCGTCGGGGGCGAGCGACTCAGCCTCGACCTCGGCCGTCGGCTCCTGGGTTTCTTCGAATGGAGCCGCTTCGAGCTCGGCCACTGTTTCACCCTGGGTCGACTCGGGTGGCCGCGCCTCGGCGCCGGCGTGCGTATCCGGAGACGGCTGGGCCAGGTTCGCGCCGACGGGGGAGTTTTGAACGACGGTCTCGGTCTCGCCGTCGCTCTTGGTTCTGCGCCGGATGATCGGAGAGGCCTTTTGGACCACCGCCTGCGCTTGTGGGACAGGGTCCTTCTTGACCGTCGGCTTCGCCGCGGTCGCGGACTTGGCGGTGATCGGAGCAACCTGCTCCTCGCTCTCAGCGGCCTTCTTGCGGACTCGAGGGGGCGCTTTTCTCGGGGCGCGGGTCTCCGCCTTCTTTACCTTCGTCGAAAGCGACGCCCGGGCGGCCCGGATCTCTTCCGGACCGAGGTCGCTCATGTGACTCTTCACCTTGATGTTGAGTCCCGACAAACGGTCCAGGAGCGAGATCGAGTCGAGACCCAGCTCCTTGGCCAGTTCGTAGACTTTCATCGATCCCTGCTCGACCATGCGATCTCCCGTTGTCTTGGCACTTGTTTGGCCTTTGGTCTCGATGGTTTCCACGGAGTCGCTCCCCTCAATCGCCCTTACTGGCGCCCTTATCGGCAGCCTTGCCGGCGGTCTTTCCGGATTCAGGGTCGGTGGCCGCGGCGTCATCCGCAGCCGGCGTTGCTGGTGCGGACTCAGCCTGTTTCAGCATCTCACGCAGGCGCTGCTCTGCCAGGGTCTTGGCATCCCGGATCGGGGAGGCCGTGAAGCTGCCTCTGCCGTCGTCCGCAGGGACATTGGCTGGCGCGAGGACGTCGCCGGCCTTCTCGACGACCGCTGCCGCGCGCTGCTTGAGGGACAGGGCGGAGCCTTCGCCTTCGAAGCCCGGAACCTTGGCGAGCGCCTCGGGCGCCGCCTCCGAGACCTGCCGCACGTTGAGGTAGCCGCCCTGGTAGATCGCCTGGGCGAGGGTCTCGTTGATTCCCTCGATATGCTGGAGGTTGAAGAGCGCGTCGGTCGCGCGCTTCGTCAGCTTGGTCTTGGAAATGATGTCGAGCCGCCACCCCGTGAGCTGGGCAGCGAGCCGAACGTTCTGGCCCTTTCGGCCGATGGCGAGCGAAAGCTGGTCGTCCTCGACCATGATCTCCATCGTGCGGTTGCGCTCGTCCATCCGGACCGAGCTGATCTCAGCCGGGGCCAGAGCCGACCGAACGAAGATCACGGGGTTATCCGACCAGGGGATGATGTCGATCTTCTCGCCCTTGAGCTCCTGAATGACGTTTTGGACGCGGATGCCCTTCATGCCGACGCAGGCTCCGACCGGATCGACGTCCCGGTCCTTCGAGATCACGGCGATCTTGGAGCGAGCGCCCGGCTCGCGCGCGCAGAGCTTGATCTCGACGATGCCTTCACGCATCTCGGGCACCTCCATCTCGAAGAGCTTCATCAAGTATCGAGGCGAAGTGCGTGTCAGGTAGAGCTGCGGGCCGCGTGGCGTGAGGGCGACTTCCGAGAGGTAGGCCTGGACGCGGTCGCCCGGCTTGAACTGCTCGCCCGGGATGATTTCCTGGCGAGGAAGGAGGGCGTCGGTCTTGCCCAGGTCGATGACGAGGTTGCCTCGCTCGACCCGGCGGGCGATTCCCGTGATGATCTCGCCCTTGCGATGGATGTACTCGTTGTAAATAATCTCGCGCTCAGCGTCGCGGACCTTCTGGAAGATGACCTGCTTGGCTGTCTGGGCGTCGATTCGGCCGAAGTCCGGGGCCTCGACCTTCACGCCGATCTCGTCGCCCACCTGGCAATCCGGGTCGAGCTTGCGCGCTTCCTCGATCGGCACTTCCTCGCTCTCCTCGAGCATCTCGGGTTCGCTCTCGACCACCTTCTTGAACTGGAAGAGATCGATCTCGCCGGATTCCGGGTTGTAGTGCGCCTCGAGCACCGCCGCCGCGCCGTACTTTTTCTGAGCGGCCATGAGAATCGCCTGCTCCAGCGCGCTGATGATGATTTCTCGCTTGATGCCTCGGTCCTTGCCGACGGATTCGATGACTCTCGAAAGTTCGGATGCGTTCATGATCGGTCTCTCTCTTTTAGGAACGGTCTTCTTCGTATCGGGGTTCGAGATGGGCCTTGGAAATCAGCTCCAGGGGAATCGCTACGCTGGCCGGACCGGCCGCTCCGCCTGGAACGGAAAGCAGTAGCTTCTCCCCCCGCAGCTCCGCCAGGTTTCCCAGGAAGTTCTTCTGCTTCGGGTTCCGCCGGAGGTAATCAGCGTTCTCGATTTCAAGCTCAGTCAGTGGCCGGTAGACGTGAATTCTGGCCTCGCGGCCGCGGAACCGCTCGAAGTCGGCCGCGCGCCGGAGCGGCCGGTCCACGCCCGGTGACGAGACCTCGAGCTGGTAGTTACCTCGAAACAGGGAGTCGATTTCGGCCATGCCCTCCAGGGGCTCGTCAAAGGCCTTGGAAACCGAGGCGCAGTCATCCAGCGTCACTCCTCTGGCGGAGTGGTCGAGCCGGTCAATGTAGACGCGCAAGATCCGTTGCCTCTGGTTCTGAACCTCCACGTGAATGACCTCGAACCCCAAGGGCGCGATCAACTCACTGAGATGGCTCATCAACCGCTGCTCTCGCTCGCGTTGAGCCGGGAGGCTCGCATGCTGGGGAGGGGTGCGATCCATAGAGGGATTTTGGTGCGTCTCCAGTCGGTTACCCATGCTCTCGTCGCCCGGCGCTGCTGGACGCCGGACAAAAAAAAAGTGGGCTGGAAGGCCCACTTTCGCGTGACCTAAAACTACGGCTGAGGGTTTATCACGGTCGTCCGAGACGGGACAACCTTTGATTACCTTATACAGCGCCTGCTCGGACCGAGCACTGCATCCCTCGGGGGCCACGCGTGGGCCGGGCTTGACACTCCCGGAGTCCCCTGCTCAAATAATTTTATGTTTTCGAAATTCCAGGGCTATTTGATCGCCCTCGCCCTTCCAGTCGGGGGTGCAATGGCGGCGCCCGTCGCGGGGCCGGCCCTGAAGGTTTCATGGGTGCACGCGGGCAACCGGCAGGAGCTGGCCGTCTGGGACATTCCGTTTCTGGCAAAGAGCCCGGTGCGCCGCAGCCGCGAGAAGGACCCCGCAACCGGCAAGCTCAAGCGGTGGGAGGGCTGGGTGCTTGCGGATCTCATTGTTCGCGCGACCGAACCGCTCGGAGCTGACGATCGGGCGTCCATCGACCTGGTGGTCCTTCGCGATGCCGCTGGTGGGCAGGCGCTCGTTCCCCGCTGGTTCGTGGTGAAGTACCCGATGCTGCTGGCCCGCGGCGCGCCCGCGGAGAGCGTCGGATTGCGTGCGATCGTTCCCTGGACTTCCCAGCCAAAGGCAGGGCAAGAGGGGCTTCCCGTGGCGACCTTTTTCCTGGAGGGCGTCACGGAGCTCGAGCTCGGAAACTACCGTGAGCGCTACGGGGCACTCTTCCTGAAGCGTCGGACCGACCCGGCCGCGGTCCGCGGCGAGAAGCTCTTCGTGCAGAACTGCGTTTCGTGCCACGGGTCGGGTCGCGGACCTTCGGTGCTCGCCGCGAATCTGCTCGAGGGCCGCTGGGGCGAGATCCTCCGATCGCCGGGGGCGCACCCGGGCGCAGAGGGGATTCCGTCGCTGGGCAGCCGCGAATCGCGTTCCCTCGTCAGTTACCTGGAGGCCTACCGCTACGAGAGCGGGCCCAAGGCCACCGGCCTGGGCGAGCCGTCGCAGAGCGGCTCGCGGCTGGATCTTCCCGCAGGGGATTCCGGTTAGCGCCATGCCGGTTCGCGTGAGATTCGCACCTTCTCCGACCGGCTTTCTGCACATCGGGGGGGTACGTACCGCGCTCTTCAACTGGCTCTACGCCCGCGGAACGGGCGGCAAGTTTCTGCTGCGGATCGAGGATACCGACCTCGAGCGGTCGGAGGATCGCTTCACGCAGGACATCTTCTACTCGTTGCGGTGGCTCGGGCTCACCTGGGACGAGGAGCTTCTGTATCAAAGCAAGCGATTGGACATCCACCGGGAGAAGGCAGAGGAGCTCGTTCGCAAAGGGCGCGCATACCGCTGTACCTGCAGCGAGGCTGACGTCGAGGCGATGCGCGAGCGCCTTCTCGCCGAGGGGAAGAAGCCCATGTACGACCGGAGCTGCCGGGAGCGGGCGATACCGGCGAACCCGGGCAAGCCGTATGTCATCCGCGCCAAGGTGCCCCTCGACGGAATAGTGGAGTTCCACGATCTCATCAAGGGCCCGGTCGTCGTCGAAAACCGGGAGATCGACGATTTCGTGCTCGTCCGCTCCAGCGGGGCGCCGACCTATAACCTATCCGTAGTCGTCGACGACGTGCACTCGGCGATGAGCCACGTGATCCGGGGCGACGACCACGTCAACAACACGCCCAAGCAGATCCACCTCTACCGATTCTTGGAATTCCCAGTGCCGGCGTTCGCGCACCTGCCGATGATTCTGGGATCCGACAAGAAGAAGCTCTCCAAGCGTCACTGCGCGGTCTCGGCCAACGTCTATCGCGCCGAGGGTTACCTGCCTGAGGCAGTGGTCAACTTCCTCGCGCGCTTGGGCTGGAGCCACGGGGATCAGGAAGTGTTCACGGTCGAGGAGCTCATCCGCCATTTCAGCTTCGACCACGTCCAGGTCAGCGCGGGCGTCTTCAACGCCGAGAAGTTGCTCTGGCTCAACGGCGAGCACCTGCGCCGGGCGGATCCGGCCAGGCTCGCGCGTATCGTCGTTGAAGACTTCGGCCACCACTTCTCTGACCCTGCCGCGCTCGCTAAGGTGGACACGGCTCTCGGTCGCTCGCTGATTGCGTTCATCCAGCCCAAGGTGAAGCTGGTGCGGGATATCGCGGAGCAGCTCGTGCCGCTTTGCACTTCAGGCCCCGTCGAGATCGACGCGTCGGAGCTCAAGTGGGGCAAGGAGGGGAATCTCAAAGCCCCCATTCAGGCCGCGCTCAGGCATATCCGCGAGGAGCTTGCGCGAAAGGTGGCGGCTGCGGGGAGTCTTGAGCGCGCCGGCGCCGATTCGGTGTGGGGCGCGTCGCCCTCGCTCGCGAATGCCGGCATCACTCCTTCCGATCTCGATGGCCTGGTCCGGCAGATCGGTGAGACCCATGGTCTGAAGCTCGGCGACATCGCGCCGTCCATGCGTTTCTGCCTCACTGGACGGCAGGTCAGTGCAGGGCTGTTCGAGGTGCTCGCCTCTCTCCCCTGGGATGTGGTTCAACCCCGCTTAATCAAAGCTGAAAATCTCTAATTTGACGCAGTTAGTTATGCCGGAGTAAGGTGCTCTGTCATGCGGGTCGGCGCACGCAACGGGTGGAGACTTCAGGGAACTTTCGTGTCACTCACGGCTTTGTGCGTAGTGCTAGCGGGCTGCTCGCCTCCCCGGTCGGAAAGGGGACCCGAGGCCATCCGGATAGTGCCGGTTACGGCGGCCGAGAGTCAGTGGACCCTCAGTCGAATCCGCGCCGGGGCTGCACCTGTTCTGGGGGACGAGCCGGGAAGCGAGTCGGAAGTGACCGCGTCGTGCGCGAGTTTCATTCTGTCTCTGCCCACGGGGTACGAACATGGATGGGTCGAGGTTCCGGAGAACTGGAATGCTCCCGAAGGCCCAAAGATCCGGGTTTTCTACTACGGCAGTTCCCGGGTTCCCGGGTCCAGGCGCCCGGTCGTCGCATTCTTCAACGGCGGTCCCGCCTCCGACAGCCAGTCGAGCTTCGAGGCGATCCGTCTGCGTCCCGAGAGCGCGGACGCGGATTTCGTCTTCATCGATCAACGAGGGACAGGGTGCTCGAGCCCCTATCCGGCCGACTGGACGTCGGAGTCCGTCGCGCGGCTGATTCATTATGGAACGCGCTCGATCGTTCGCGATGCCGAAGCGGTGCGTGAGCGCCTCCTGGGAGCGGGCAGCCGCTGGAAAGTCTTTGGCCAGAGCTACGGCGGAATGATCGTGCACCGCTATCTCACAGCAGCGGCCGGTTCCATCGCGTCGGCGCACGCGCACGGTTTCTCAGTGATGAAGGATTCGGTCAGCTGGCTGGAGCTGCGGCTCAGATCGCAGCGCCGGGTCTGGGACGACTATCTCAAGATGTACCCGGCGGACGAGGCGCTTCTGGCTCGCGTTCGGGCGCAGGTCCGGGCCGACCTCTGCTACACCGACGGCAGGCTTCGAGCGTGCGGAGATGCGATTCTCGACGGGCTCACGATCCTGCTCGGGTTTCGCGACTCCTGGCCGGAGCTGCATACGGTGCTTGAAAGAAACCTCCTTCGCGAGAATGGCGCGCTCAACGAGGCCGGCCTGGAATGGTTCACGCGCACCTATGTCTTCGGAGTCTACGGAGCGCAGGCGCTCGCCGCAGCCGTGCTTACAAAAGTGGAGATCAGTCCCGGCATGAGCGATAGCCAGGGCTGCGACGTAGCGCTGGAGCGGTTAAGGGCAAGCGGCGAGGGGCCAGAGACATGGGCTCTGAACGAGTGCCGGCTCCTCCGGTCAATGCGAAACCCCGACCTCGAGAATCGGCTCCGGGAAGTGACGTTTACCGATCCCCTGACGCTCGAGCAGCTCGACGCCGCGCTCGGGGCGGGGCCCGAACCACGGTTTTTTCTCTACTCCGGTCGCCGGGACGTCTTCGTGCCCGTGGAAACGTTCGCGGACGAGGTGACGCGCCTCGGGGCGCGGCTCACCTACCGCGAGTTTTACATGAGCGGGCACGAGGGGTTCCTCACCGAGCGCGCCGTCTGGTCGGACCTGCTCGGGGAGTGATACCCTGAGCGGGTGAGTCGAATCGTCATTCTCACGGGGGCGGGAATTTCGGCGGAGAGCGGAATTCGAACGTTCCGGGCTCAGGACGGGCTTTGGGAGCAGCACCGCCTGGAGGATGTCGCGACACCCGAGGGATTCGAGCGCGATCCGGAGCTTGTGCACCGGTTCTATAACGAACGGCGCGCCCGCCTTCAGAGTTCGGCGGTGAGGCCAAATCCCGCGCACGAAGCGCTTGCGCGGCTGGAGCGGGAGTGGCCGGGCGAAATCCTGCTCGTTACCCAGAACATCGATGATCTTCACGAGCGGGCCGGGAGCCGCAGGCTCGTCCACATGCACGGCGAGCTGCTCAAGGCCCGGTGCGCGCGAACCGGAATCGTCGCGGAGTGGCGCGAGAATCTCTCGACCAAAACGAAGTGCCCTTGCTGCTCGGCAATGGGCGCGCTGCGGCCGCACGTGGTATGGTTCGGGGAGATGCCGCTCGAGATGCCCGGGATTCTGGCGGCCCTCGAGGAGTGCGACGTCTTCGCCGCGATCGGTACCTCGGGGCAGGTGTACCCGGCGGCCGGTTTCGTCGAAAGTGTTCCGCGCCGCGCGCAAACGGTCGAGCTGAATCTCGAGGTCTCGGCCGTGAGCTCGCGTTTCGGCGAGCGCAGGGCCGGCCCGGCGGGCCGGGTGGTTCCGGAGTGGGTCGACCAGCTCCTGGCCGCGAGCGGCACTCAGGTCTGACCCGGCACGGCTGTGTCCCGGCGGACGCGGTTTGAACGGACCCCAGCGCGGCGATGTGCTGCGATTCCGGGGGGTGGCGCGGGCTCCCCGGTTGCACCTTCCGTGGGCAAGCCCGGCGGAGCCGGGAGCGAGGTGCAAGATGTTTGGAAGACTGGATCGAGATCGCGCGAATCGACTTGCCGCTATCTCCTGCCTGGCGTTCGCGCTGATCGCGGCCCTGGCAGGGAGCTGTGGGGGTGGAGCCCTGACGAAGCCTGATGAGCTGCAGGCGAGCGCTCCGGTCGAGCCGGGGGCCCCGATAGTCGCGGCCGATCGACGCGTGCGGATCGAGGCGGCGACTGGCAGGGAGGGTGAGCGTGCCGTAGGAGAGCCGCTCGTAGCGCGCCTTCCCGCGAAGATTCGCGTCACCGAGGGAAATGCGGGCAGAGGTCGGCTGCGGCTCAGTCTCGACGCGGTAGCATGCGAATACCGGGGAGGCGCTCACCGCGGTCGTTCGGTGGAGAGGGCGGACAGTACCGATGTCGAGCGGGGGCGTTACTTCCGATTCCATCGCTGCTTCGAGAACGGACGCCGGCTCGACGGCCTGGAGGCCGGCGATGATGTCCGAGTCGCTCGGAGCATTCGCGTGGGCATCGAAGCCACTGACCCGCCGCTGTTTGCTCGAGTCGTGGCTGTCCTTCGGGTTGGGCGCTGACACGCCTGTCTGCTCGACCGCTGACGGCGGAGTTGCCGACAACTTAACTCCGTCTTGTAACTCTGAGTGATGTTCGTTTTATTTATGTAAATTGTAGATATCGCTCTCTGAGCTTGCCGCCCCAGTGCCTCCCTCCCAAGCAGGGCGCACTGGTTTTCAAAAAATAAATTTGCAGTCCACAGGTACGGTTCGTCAGACTCAGGAAGGGGGGCGGGCCGTGAAGTCCAGGAATTTGACGGTCCTAACGATCACGGCAATGGCGGGCCTGCTGTTGGGCGCGTGCCGTGATGTCGCGTCGCTCGATCGCTTCTCAGGTCCGCCCGCGCAAGGTCCGAGCCCTCCTCTTCCTCCTCCTCCGGCCTTGCCCGCGTACTCGCCGAACTGGAGCGTGGGCGTGCCGGCCGCGGGCGCGGGAGCGCCCCCGCTGCTCTCGGCCTCGTACCGCGTGGCGAGGTCGAGCTGGGGCGCGACCCTGCCTGGACACGCGCCACAGAGCGCGAGCTTTCGCGTGCAGGGAGGAGGGCTGCGTGGGCTCTAGGTTTCTCCTCTGCGTCGCCGTCGCCGGAATCACTTGGGCGTCAGTCGCGTTGGGCGCTGTCGACTCAGGCCCGCGGACGATCTCCTACCAGGGGTTCCTCACGGATCCCGCGGGCGCGCCCCTCGGCGGGACGCGGACCCTTCGGTTTGGAATTTTCATCGGCTCGACTCGGGTCTGGTACGCGGAGTATTCATCGGTCTGGGTGGAAACGGGCCACTTCTCGGTCGCACTGGGAGCGGCCGATCAGGGAGGCGCTCCGCTCGATCCATTGACCGGATTGCCGTCGCTTCCCCCCACGGCGCTGCCCGTGACCTCGGCGACGCTTTCGGGCGCTTCGTCGACCGTTGCCACGGAGCTCGAGCTTGAGATCTTCAATGGGACGGCGTTCGAGACGCTTTCGCCGCGAATCCAGCAGACCGCTTCACCGTTCACGCTGACCGCGGACACGGTTGATGGCGTAGATTCGTCGGAGCTGGCGCGCGTGAACGGGAGCGGAGCGATCATGGCGGCCTCCGGGATGCCAGTGATCGATCCGGCGGGAAACTGGATTGGCCCTTCGTCGGGCCTCGTCGGCGCGAGCGGAGCCAGCGGCGCGACCGGAGCGAGCGGAGCCAGCGGCGCGACCGGAGCAAGCGGCGCGACCGGAGCGACCGGAGCCAGTGGCGCGACCGGCCCGACCGGGCCGCAGGGCGACGCGGGTCTGGCGGGCGCCCCGGGGCAAAGCGGGAGTACCGGAGTAACCGGCCCGACCGGCCCCGCCGGAACGTTCGTGGGAACGACATCTTCACGCATCGAGACGACCCACTCTCCGTCGACGGTCCTTCCTTCGGACGCCGCGTTTGCCGTACGGCCCTCCGTTTCCGCGGCCTCCGACGGCCTTCTGCTCGTGACCGAGAATCCGTCAGGAACTCCCCGCTTCAGCGTCGACGCGGAGGGCGACGTACAGGTGGGTGGCGCGCTCACTGTCGCCGGCGCGCTGAACCTGCCGGTCGGCTCGATCGGAGGCGCTCTGCTCGAAAACGAGGCCGTCCGGTACGCGGCGCAGTTCAAGCGCGTCCTGACGACGCTCAATGCCACATCCGTCGTAGCTGACTGCGGAGCGGGCTACGCGGCCGTGGGAGGGGGCGGCGACTGCATCAGCGGGTCTCGGCAGCTGGCGACCTGCCCGTGCACGTCGAGCTCCTGCACCGACTGCGTGACCACGACTGCGGGAACTCAGTATTGGCTGACCCGCTGCACGGCCGCCAACGCGGGCAATAAGTCCTACGCGACTTGTGTGAAGCTCTAGCTTCCCCCAACCCACGAGGCGCTGCTAGACTGGCCGTCACCATGGACGCCTACGTCATCTGGCTCGATTCCCGTGAAGCGAAGGTTTTCAAGCTGGCTCCAACCGGGGTCGAGAGGAAGCACCTCGAGGGCCACGGCCGCAAGCGGCATGCCGATCCTCACGGTAAGCACAGCGAGCAGCATCACCCGGAGTCAGAGGCGCTGTTCAAGGACCTGGCCGCCGCCCTCGTCGATGCGGGCGAGCTGCTGATTCTCGGGCCCGGAGAGGCCAAGACGCGCTTCAAGGGCTGGCTCGAGCGGCACGATCCCAAGGGACTTGCCAAGAGGATTGTCGGTGTCGAGACCGTCGACCATCCGAAGGAGAACGAGATCGTCGCGAAGGCGCGGGAGTTCTTCAAGCACTACGACCTGTTTCACTGACATGAATGCTCCCCGGCATTTGCAGGAACGAACGCAGTGAATGCCCTTCCGGAAATGGCTCAGACCCGGGTGACCACTCGCCTACCTGGGTGAAAAAAAATTATCTTATACATACATAACAAGAAAACTAAGTTATTCTAATTGACGCATATAGTCATAGCTGCTACTGGGTCTTCCCTGTACCCTGTCTTTCAAAATCCCGGAGGATCCATGAAACAGACTCGCCCTTGGTCAGGATTACTCGCCATCGGCTCGGCCGCCCTCCTTTCGATGCCAGCCTATGCGCTGAATACGGATGCCGAGCATCTCAGGAAGAAAGGCTACCTGCCCCTTGCGGGTTCCGGATGGGCTTTGGCCCACCCGGGCGAGCTGCCGTATGAACAGTGCGCCATCAAGGCGGGATGGATCGGGGATAGCCTGTACGGAGTCACCGCTGTCGCTGGCATTGGCACGGGCGGTCTGGATGGCGCCGCGGGTTTCTTTGAAAGCCCTCAGCTCGTTTGCTGGACGAAGAGCCTCAAGCTGGCGTTCAAGATTCCCGTCCTTCTTGGGCGATACAGCCATATCGGTGCTTCGCTGGCGATGAGCCACATTTTCCCGAATCGGATCCGCCTGAGTCGGCTCGACGGTAACAGGGTAGGCGGGATTTTTGGCGACTACTACGGCGGTGAGCAGGCGGTGATCGTCGGCTTCGGCTTCGGCGGGATGGTGCTTCGCAATGGAGCGGGGGTCCAACTCACGAGCGCCTCCGGCAGGGCAGGTTTGGGTGTGATCAATGGCTACACGACGCTCTCCTTGGCCGCGCGTCGCTCAGTCGAGCGCGCCTCGTATCTGAATGAGTGCCGGGACGACGAATTCCTTCTCATGAAGGGAACGGAATCGGAGCGCTCCGCCACGGATTGTTACGAGTCGGTCAGTTACGGCAACCGCGCATTTCCTGACCACAGCCGACCCAAGCCTGTCGATCTCGAGGCCCTGATGCCCTATCGCTTCGTCAGAATCGGGAGCCGATAAGGGCCCTGTGTCCCGTCCGGGCGAAGAGGCGATGCGACGCGAAGGATTATGAATGGGTTCGTAAGATTAGGAAGTTTTATGAAAGCTAAAAGGGTTCTCGGTTTTTCAGTATTGAGCGTACTCGCTGGAGTGGCGCTCACCGCCTCCAGCGCGAGCGCCCAAGTGCTCTGCTCTGATCTCTCCGAATGCCGCAGCCTGCGCGACCGCGTGAATGCGCGCATCGCCGAGCTAGAAGGAGCGCTCCCCACGCGCATCGCTCACGGTGCCAGCGGGCAAGAGACGACCTTCACTCGCGATACGAGCATCGCCGCTCTGGGTGAAGCCTGGCGGGACCCCAGTGGCCTGATCTGGGGCGATATTGTGAAAGACGATGATCATTCGATCCGTTACATGGATCAGTACCAAGCGTCGACTTACTGCGAGAGCATCGGCGCTCAACTCCCGAGCCGTGAAGACTTTGCCCGTCTCCGTGGGTACATGGGCGCAACG
The DNA here is from genome assembly GCA_964372615.1 of uncultured Bacteriovoracaceae bacterium. Lineage (GTDB taxonomy): Bacteria > Bdellovibrionota > UBA1018 > UBA1018 > UBA1018 > CAYJTX01. The sequence continues at coordinate 17,756 of CAYJTX010000006.1, forward strand.
ACGGCAGCCTCGGAATATGCAGGAAGAGGCTACACCCCCCAGGTGCTCCCCAACCTGTACCGCATTGCGGAGGGTCGCTCAGTGAGCAACTTCTTTTGGTCTTCGTTGGTTCGCCCCGACCTCTCCCATTACGCCTACTACTTCTTTGGGCGCACGGGCGGCATCTACTCCGTCTATCGCTTATTCGCAGGCAGCCTTGCAGTGCGTTGCGTGGCGCGCCGCTAGCGTGGAAAGTTCATTTGATCACAGGACCGGGCGCTAGGTCGCCCGGTCCCGTTTCCGCTTTAACCTTGAGCGGCCGAAGGCCGCTTCGCACTCAAAAGATCGCTGCCTGAGCTGCCTCCTTCTTGAGGTTGAAGTGCAATGGGCGCTCTTGCGTTTGCTCTACGAGTTGAAGGCCGTGAGCGCGCCGGGCAGTTCAAGCTGCTCTCGGAGCGGCTTGCTGACATCTTCGTTGATCGCGATTTCAATGTGAGTCGCGGTCCTTGCCCCAGGTCTTGTCGAGGAACTGGTCGCGGCCGGAGTTGTGGCGGTAGAAGCGGTAACGGATCGGGTTCTTCTTGTAGTAATCCTGGTGGTAATCCTCGGCAGGGTAGAACTTCCCGGCGTCGGTGATCTCGACCGGGAGTTTCTGGCCCGCGAAAGGGCCCTGCTTCTCGAGCTTGGCTCTGGACTCCGTCGCCAGGCGCCGCTGCTCGGCTCCCTGGACGAACACCCCGGGCCGGTACTGGAGACCTCGGTCGACGAACTGGCCGTCGCCGGAGGTGGGGTCGATGTTACGCCAGAAAACCTCGAGGAGCCTCTCGTAGCTGATCTTCGCGGGGTCGAAGGTGATCTGTACGGCTTCGGTATGGCCCGTGGAGCCTGCGGAAACCTGCTCGTAGGTCGGATTCTCGACGCTCCCCCCGGTGTAACCGGACAAGACCTCGGTCACGCCGTCCAGCTTCTCGAAAGGAGTCTCCATGCACCAGAAGCAGCCGCCGGCGAAGGTAGCGGTCTGGAGCTTCGCGGGCGCGCGATCTCCCTGAAACGCCGCCGCGAACTCGCCGTAGCCTTCGGCGGCGAGCTTCTCGGCGGGTACGAAACGCATCGCCGCCGAGTTCATGCAGTAGCGCAGGCCCGTCGGCCTCGGCCCGTCGTCGAAGACGTGTCCGAGGTGCGAGTCGCCGTGCTTGGAGCGCACCTCGGTGCGCACTCCAAAGAGGCCTCGGTCCGCACGCTCGACGACATTTTCGGTCACGAGGGGCCGGCTGAAGCTCGGCCAGCCCGTGCCCGAGTCGAACTTGTCGGCGGAGCTGAAGAGCGGCTCGCCGGTGACGACGTCGACGTAGATGCCCGGCTTCTTGTTGTCCCAGAGCTCGTTCTTGAACGGCGGTTCCGTGCCCTCGTGCTGGGTCACCTTGTACTGCATTTCCGTGAGTGTCTTCTTGAGCTCGGCGTCGGAGGGTTTCTTGTACATCTTCGCGGCTCCTTTCGTCTGGGCCTGGGGCAGGTCGCCCCCAACGGCCTGAAGGGGCTCGGGAGAGCCTGGGCGGGTCACCCAGGCGGCGACGCTGAGTCTCGGCGCGGTCACGGCCGGGGCGGGGAGGTCGATGCGCGCGACGAGCTCAGCCTTGTCGGCTCCGGCGGCCAGGGGTGCCTCCTTGAGCGCGAGCACGACGAAGTCGTGGTGCAGGGTGCTTCCGGCGTTCTCGCCGTCGCGGACTTCGGTCATGAGGCCGTTGCCGAGCAGGGCCACGGTGGCCGAGTGCTCGCCCGGCCGGGGGGGGCGGAATCTCACTTCGTAAGTCAACGGGCCCAGCGCCCGGACCGAGAGCTGCCCGGCGTGTCTCCCGTCCCGGCTTTTCGGGGCTGCGCCCGGTCGCCACTCCCGGCCGTCGAGGGTGAACCCGGGCGTATAGACCCGGTCGTTCTTCCAGTGGTCGGCGTAGCGGCGTTGCCGGTCGGTGAAGGCGGCTCGCGAGAAGCGGTCGTGCCAGCCCAGGCGGTTCCAGTAGTCCACGTGGAAGGCCACCGGCACGAAGAAGCGCCAGAGGCCGATCTCGGAGCGCAGTCTGGAGACCCACGCGTCGGCTGGGGGGCAGCTGCTGCAGCCCTCGGAGCTGAAGAGTTCGAGCAGGTGGGTCCGGCCCTCTCCCGAGGTGAGCTCAAAGGGGGTCGCCGGTGACCCGCCCGCGGGGGTGCAGGCGGTGAGAAGCGCGAATGCAGCAAGGGGAGTGAGTCTCATGGTCGGGTTCCCTCCAATGATAGCCAATTCGGGGGGCGCGGGGTCCGGGTTACGGTGTTTTTTTCTTCAAGGTTGTAACTTCTCAGGGTCTGTCGTCGAATCACAGAATGGGCGACCTCGATCAGCTGAGGGAGCGCGAAGTCCTCTTCGCCGAGCGGATGGCGCGCGCCCTGGCGGGCGACGCCGGGGCGTACCGCGAGCTCCTCCAGGCGGCTCGGGTCGTCTTGGAGGCTTATGTGAGACGGATTCTCACCCGTGCCGGAGTTACGGACGGGGGCGCGGCCGAAGACGTGGTCCAGGAGGTGCTCGTGGCGGTCCACGAGAAGCGGTCGACCTACGATCCCCTTCAGCCCTTTACCCCCTGGCTCTTCGCGATCGCGCGTTACAAGACGATCGACTCGCTCCGGGCGCGGCGCAGGACGGGTACCGCGGTGGCGCTGGAGGATCTGGAAAGCGGGGCCGAGCGGCCATGCTTCGGCGCTCAGGCCGACGGAGATCCATTTGCGGGCGCCGACGTCGCTCGCCTTCTCTCCGAGCTGCCGGACGCCACCCGGCGCGCTGTCGAGGCGATCAAACTTCACGGACTGAGCGTGGCGGAAGTCGCGGCCCGCGAGCAGGTGTCCGAGTCGGCCCTGAAAGTGGCGGTCCATCGCGCCATTCGGAGACTTCAGAAACGCGTGAGCGAGGAGGCGTCGTGAAGGTGACCACCGAGGCACGCATCGACGCGCTCGTGGCGGATCTCAAGCCCGTGAAAAGGCTGCTCGGTCCGTCGGTCGCCGCGTGGGCAGGCTGGGCGGCGGGCGCGCTTGCGGCCGGTCTGGGGCTCGCGGCGATCGGGCCACGCCCGGATCTCGCGGATGCCGCGGGCTCGCTTCGGTTCTGGATCGCCGTACTGGCGCCTCCGGCTACTGCGTGGGCTGCCCTTCGCTGGGCACTCGAGCTCGCTACGCCAGGCCGCTCCGCGGGGGGCGCGTTCGCGTTTCTCACGGGAGTTTCCGGGGCGGTCTGGATCGCGGGTCTGGGATCAGGAGCCGATTTCGGGCCAGTCGGAGCGGGCGCCTGCGCGATCGCCGAGCTCGTGCTTGCGATCGTTCCGGCGCTCGCTTTCTCGTGGATGCTCCTCGCGCGCGCGAGCGTTCGGCCGGCGGCGTCGCTCTTCGCGCTTGCGGTAGCGGCACTGGCCTTGGGGCTGGCAGCGATCGAGTGGCATTGTGGAGCCTCGGAGTGGGGGCATCGCTTGATCCAGCACGGACTGCCGGTGATTCTTGTGCCGGCAGTGATCTCCAGCGCAGGCCCATTATTTATGGGGAGGCGTCGTTAGGTTGGCCTACCGCTTGCCAGGGAGCTGGCATGGCGTTTTGGCACCTGGTCGCACGTTCAAGCAGGGAACCGTTTCGTGAAGGAGCGAACTGCTCGAGCGCCTGGCGGCTCCTGCGGGGTACGTTCCCCGACGCCATGGCCGCGGTGCTCATGCCCAATCACCTGCATCTTCTTACTCCGAGCGACGACTCAGCCGACCTCCGCCGGCGCCTCCGCGGGGTGATCGGGAGGATTCCCTCGCATTGGGAGACCCTTCCCGAGGCGCAGCTGATTCCGGATCGCGATCATTTCCGGCGGCAGCTCCGGTATGTCGCACTCAATCCCTGTAGACGACGTATCGTAACCGACCCGCTGGAATGGCGTTGGTCCACCTACCGGGGTACGATCGGAGCCGTCCAGGACCCTTGGGTACCCAGCGCTCGGCTGGCCACGATCTTGGAAACCGACCCGAGAGCCTTTGTTGCCGGATTCCATAGATACGTTTCCGCCGATCCAGCCGTCGCCGTGATGGGCACGAAGGTCCCGGTTCCGGCGCAGCCGACCGACTTGCCGATCGTTCCATTGCGAGAGATTGTCCGCGCGGCGCTCGCGGCAACGGAGTCGTTCTGGGAGGCCCTCCGGCGACGGACAGCTGCGCGACGACTCTTCATTGCGCTGGCGTGGGAACAGGGATGGCGCCAAAGTCTCATACTTTCCAAGGTGACTTGCACCAGTCGTCGGGCTGTGTTGGACGCGCACTCGGCTTGCGAGCCGTCGTTGCTTGCCGCCGGGCGCCTTTGCCTGGGAGACGCCCGGCTTCGCGCCGGTTCCTACGGGGAAACTTCCGATAGGATGAAGTTAGGGCCGTGACGACTCGTCCCAAATCGTCGAAACTTCATCGGATCGGAAGTTCAAGTGAAGGACAGAGTGGGGGGGGCAGCGGTCACGCGGCCAATGCGTGCGGACTCGGGAAATCGGTTGCGGAGCGCGGCCAGCGCGCGTTCGCATTGCTCCTCAGGCAACGAAAGCAGCAGGCCGCCTGAGGTCTGCGGATCGAATGTGAGCCAGCGATCCTCTCGGGTGACCGAGGCGGCGTAAACGGCATGGTCAGTCACGTACTCCTCGTTCGTGCGGTGGGCGCGGTTGAGCATCTCACCGCGCAGGCACTCGTCGGCGCCGAGAATGCGCGGCAGCCTCCGCGTCTCGATCGTGAGGCTGACTCCGCTCGCCTGCGCGAGCTGAAGCGCGTGGCCGGCAAGCCCGAAGCCGGTCACGTCGGTCGCGGCGTGTACGTCGATCTCGCGCAGAAGCTCGGGCGCGCGGTTGAGCCGCTTCATGCTCGCGATCGCGGCTGCCACCCACTCGTCGCGCGCTTCGCGAAGCTTGAGCGTCGTCGTGATCGTCCCGGTGCCGAGGCCCTTCGTGAGGATGAGCGCGTCGCCCGGGCGGGCGCCCGCGTTGGTCCAGGCGCGGCCGCGCGTAACGAAGCCGGTCACCGAGAAGCCCAGCTTCAGGGTGTCGTCGTCGATCGAGTGTCCGCCCGCGAGGCAGGCGCCCGCCTCGCGGATCTTGTCGATCGCCCCTTCCATGAGCGGGCGAAGCAGTGTGAGCGGCAGCGTCTGGGCCGGGAACGCGAGGATCGTCAGGGCGAGCTTGGGCTCGCCGCCCATCGCGTAGACGTCGCTCATGGCGTTGGCGGCCGCGATGGCGCCGAAATCCCCCGGGTCGTCGACGATCGGCGTGAAGAAGTCGAGGGTCTGGACGAGTTGCCGGCCGTCGCCGAGCTCCCAGAGGCAGGCGTCGTCGAGCTTCTCGGCGCCCACCGTGAGCTCGGGCGCGTGGCCGAGGTCGAGCTCCGCGAGGAGCCCGCGCAGCTGCCCGGCCGGCAGCTTGGCGGCGCAGCCGCCCTTTTTCACGGTCTCGGTGAGTCGAATTGTTTCAGGATCCATTCGCGGCACTCCTTCTCGGTTCCCCGGAACGCGACCGGGCGGCTCTGCTCCTCGAACGCGTGCAGGTAGAGCTTGTCGTAGTAGTCCACGAGCAGCGTCGTGATCCACTCTTCGTGACGCTCGAATGCGGTGGGATCGCTTCGTTCGAGAGCTGCGGCGATCGCGCGCAGAACCTGCGCGCAGCGCTCGTTCCCGAGTTTTTCGGCTACCGCGCGGGTGGAGGCCTGGAGCCTCTCGCGGAGGGAGGCAACCGGCTCCCCGCCCGCGAGCGGGGCGGCCACGTACTCGGCGTGGATGTTCCGTGCCCGTTCCTCGAGCGAAGTCTCCAGCACGAGGACGGGCGCGCGGCGCATGGCCAGCTTGAAACCGTGGGGGACGTGGATTCGGCCCACGCGCGAGCTCTCATCCTCCACGAGATGCGCCCAGGGTTCGCGCGTGAGCTGAAGGCCCAGCGAGTTCTCAAACGTGGCCTGGGGGGGCTGCGGCCGGTCGGCGTAGGCCCCGAAGGCGCTTCCTCGGTGAACCGCCAGGCCCTCTAGATCGATGAAGCGCTCGGTGGGAAGCGAGCGCAGGAAGCTCGTCTTGCCCGAGCCGGTGAAACCCGAGAGTACCCAGAGCCGACCGGGGTCGGCGAGCTTCGGGACCAGCAGGGTGCGAAGCGCCTTGTAGCCGCCGCTCACCCGGTGCGCGCGTCCGGGTGAGCGCGCCTCGATCCATTCGGCCGCGATCTTCGAGCGCAGGCCGCCGCGCCAGCAGCAGACGAGTGCCAGGCCGTCACCCGCAGCCGCGCACCAGGCGTCCACGCGCCTCTCGCGGTCCGGGTCGACGAGGGTGTGGCCCGCTCGGACGGCCGCCTCGGGGCCGAGCTTGGCGTAGGTCAGGCCCACCTCATGGCGTTCTGCCGTACGGAGTACTGGCAGATTCACGAACCCCGGAAGGGCGCCCTGGCCGAACTCGACCTCGGAACGAACGTCGAGCGCGGTCCAGCCGGGCAATCCCAGCCGACTCAATGCCTCCTCAGGCGGGATTCCACGCTCCGTTCGGGTCGAACCCATGTCCGACCCTCTTAGCACCGGGTCGAACGGCCTGCTAGAGCTCGAGCTCCGACAGAACGGTGAGGACGCCGCGCAGGTCACAGGCCGGGCGGGATGTCGCGGATCGGGAATCGCAGCCGAGCTGCCCACGAATTCCGCGGTTCGTCCTGAGAATCGTCTCCAGGCGAAAATCGCCGGTCGGGTGAATTCCCTCGTCGACGGAGCCGCAGAGCGAGCCGTAGATCTGGCGGAGCGCATCGAGTCGGCCTGCGGCCGTCAGGTGAAGAGCCTCGGCCTGAAGGTAGAAGTGGGTCGTCCAGGCCGCCCAGTAGTCGGCGACGATCTCGTTGAGGTGGTTGTTCACGCGGGCGTCCAGGGGCGAGAAAATCTCCAGCGGCGTGGCGAGGCTTCCGGGCCTGAGCGCTCGGTCGCCGAGCACGTCGGCGTAGTGGCCCCTGAGACAGCGGGAGTAGAATCCGTAAACTGCCGGGAATCGCTGCGCGTCGACGTGATGACCGAGCTCATGCGCGAGCGTCTGAAGCACGTTGTTGAAGCCCGCGTCGAGGCCCTGCACGGGCTTGCCGGCGGAGAGGAGCGTCCCCGGGCAGATCATGAGGTATCGGTTCACGGTCCCGTCAGGCCACCGCGTGGTCGTGGCGAACGCGTTATCGGCCAGGCCGTCCATCCCGCAGCCCTCCGCGAAACCACGAAGAAGCACGGGGGCGTCGGGGTGGCTCTCCCGCATCTGGGTGGCGAGAGTCCGGACGTAGACGATCTCCACGGCGGCGATTTCGCTCTTCATCGTTCGGTTGAGAAGGTGATTCGCCGGAAAGTGTGCGTCGATCGCCTGCTCCAGATAGCCCCGAAGGCGCTGGACGTTGCCTTCGATCGCGGCTAGCTCGGCTCTTCCGACCTCCTCGTCGATTCCGCGGTCGAGCTGCGACTGGTACGCGGATTGCGCGAGGATCGAAGAGACGGGGGGGAGCGCGTGCAGCTCGGTCAGGGTGAAGCGCACGGGATCTCGGCCTATGGCCGCTGCAGCAACCGCGAGCGCGGCATCCCGCAGGCGGCGCTTGATCTCCTCGAGACGGATCATCCGCACGATTGGATTCTCAGTCGTCAGCGAGCAGATCGCGTTGAAGGGGTCGGAGCAGAAGTCCTGCGTAGGGCCGCTCGTCGAGCGCGGGAGGCGTGGCCCCGTGGCGGCAAGGAGCTGGAGCGTCGTGCTGGAAGGCCCGCGGAATCCGAAGGCGCTCTCAGTCGAAAGGGCTCCCGCGGACGTGCCCAGTAGGGCGAGTGCGGCCATCCAATGAAACTGGCGAATTCGGGACCTCGATCGCATGGGCGTCACCTCAGCTGAAGAATGGATCGAGGCTTAGCCTGACTTAGTGCGCAATGCGAGATAAAACATACTTCCATGGTATTGTTTTTAATTAAATGAATTCATACTATTACTGTATAAATTAGGCTAAATGTGCTATATAAATCCGATCTATTTAGCTTGCCACCCATTTCGCCGATTCCCTGTCCGCCCCCGTTTGTAACTCCGTGATTCGGCGGCGTCAGGGGCCTCCACACTGTCCAGGCCTTGGACGGGCGACCAGCTGTCTGACATCTAGTCAGGGCGGCCAGTAGGGGTCGGTTTCCACGTGTTTTTCGGTTCGGGGCGGGCGCTCGTCGCTGTCGCGTGAAGTTCCGGCATGCGGGTTGCTCTCTTTAGGTCCTGCGGGCACAGGACGCGTTCGCCGGGTTCGGAGGGAGTTTCCTTGATGGAATCGAGCGCCAAAACGCTCGCTCGCTGCTCGCGGCGCGGCCGGGAGTGCGAGCGAGGGCTCCGCACTTTCACGCGCGCCGGGAGGTTGATCGCCACCGGAGTTGCGTTGCACCTTGGCCTTGTCGCGGGGAGCGAGGTAGCCCTCGCTTTCAGTCTCGGGATGGGCTGGCCCTTTCGGGCCTACGCGAACCTGCTTACCACCCAGCCTCCGCCGTTCGACGACTACGCGCTCTTGCCGGCATGCCTGCGATCGTTCGTCGACAAACACCCGGGCGACACCACCCCGTCCCGCGGGGTGACCGGCATTCCGGTCTGGAGCGAGAACCGCGACTGGGAGCTCGCGAACCCGATCTACTACACCGAACCGATGCGCGTGACGACGAGCCGGGGCTACCGCACGGGATTCTACGTCTTCACCGAGGCCGGCCCCCTTCGCGTGACGATCCCGACCCCGACCTCCGAGGATCGCATCGCCGTGAGGCTCCCCCTCGGGCCGACGGGCTCGCGATCGGCTACTGTCTACTTTCACTTTGATGCCGCGGGCAACCGGATCGGTATCGTGCGGATCTCTACCGCCGACGAGAGCGTCTCGGGCTTTCGGCGTCTCGACCTGAGCCGCGCGCGGTGGGACTACCGCACGAGCGAGGCGAGGAGGGTCGGAGCGCAGATGCTGGCCAACCGGCTCCGGGAAACGGCGAACGCGTTCCGATTCGTCCCGGACTCCGTTCGCATCGCCGCCGAGGACTCCATTTACTGGAAGGAGCGAGGGATGCGCGAGCGCTACGGTCTGGATTGGGAGGAGTTCGAGGCGATCGATACGCGTCTGAAGCGCCTGCGCGGTGAGTACGACTCGATCCTGCATGAGCGGGCAGGCAGCGGTACGGCGATCATCGCGGTCGCGGACCTGCGCGAGATCACCCGGATTACGATCGAGGCGCTGGATTCCGAGCGCCGGAGGATGCTGGCGAGCTTCCCCACGATGGCGTCAGATTACGAGCACTTCCAGGAATTCCAGCGAACGCAGTTCGCGAGCGTGCGAGGCAACGCACCGACCTCGCCAGACGAGATCCGTCGCTTCCTGGGCGAAATCGATCGGTGTTCCCGCCTCTCGACTCAGTTCCAGTCGGCATCGGACCCCGATCTCGATGACCTGTTCACGGAGGCGCGTCAGGCGCTCTCCGCTCGCCTGGCCACGTTCACGGTCGGGGGTGAGGGCCCACCGACGGCCGCGGGAGGGTTTTCAGCGGCCGATTAGCTGTGGATTCAAAGGTCCCAGTTCGCCCGAATGGACTTCGGGTGATTCGGGGTGCGCCCGTCTCGACGGATTAGGGAGCTGGCTTTCTCGAACGACCCACGAGGAGGCCAAACCGGCGAGGCGGGCGCAACTATTTTGGGACCCGGAGACGGGGAAGCGATTTCGCGAGCGTGGGGGAGGCGAGCAGCTCGCTCGGCCCGGGCCCGCCCGCCAGAGCCAGGGTGAGACCCTCCACCGCGTACGCCGAAGGCGCGCCCTTGCGCCCGCCCAGGGGCCCGAGGGGGGAGCCGAGATCGAAAGCGAGCGAGAGGCTCATTCCCTCGTGGTAAGTGTTGCTCTGGCTGTTCGCGAGGGGTTGGCCCCCCACGTAGCGGTTGCGTCCTCCCCGGTCCAGGAAGACGCAGACGGAGTTGTTGGCCGAGGCTCCGAGGGAAAAGTGGCTCGCCGAATAGCGATCGTCGCCCCCTTCGTCCTCGAACCAGGCCAGGCTGAGGTCGTTCGCAAGCCCCGACGAGACCGCCCCCTTGCTTCCGTACCAGTCTCCGCCCCCGCGCTCGAGGAACGTCGCCAGTCCGGCGTGCGCCGCGAATCCCTGGGAGTAGCGGCCGCCGACGTAGCGGTCCCCCTCAAGGCCCGCGGCTTCGAGAATGCCCCAGCCGAACCAGTAGCCGCCTCCCTGCGAGAAGTCGCCGCCGTCCATCCGGTCGCGTCCCCCTCCGTCGAGCAGGACGCCCAGGCCCCCCGACGCGAGGAAGCGAATGCCGAGCCCGATCCCCTGGGACCAGCCGTCGAAGTTGCCCGGTGTTTCGTAGCCCGAGATATGGTCCCCCGTTGCGCGGTACTCGTCATTACCCTCGCGGTCAGCGAGGATCGCCACACCTCCGGCGATGGCAGCGGCCTGCGAGTGGGTGCGGGCGGAGTAGCGGTCGTTGCCAGAGCCGTCCGAGAGGACGGAAACTCCGAAGAGCGTCGCGCCCTGCGCGAAACCGTGGGCGTCGTATCGGTCATCGCCCGCGAAATCCACGAGCGCGCCCGCGCCCACGAGCCCCGCGCCCTGAGCGAACCGCGCACCTGTGTAACGATCGTCTCCCGCGAGGTCGGCCAGCAGGCCGACCCCCATCATTCCCGCGCCCTGGGCACCGTCGACCGGTGAGTCGTACTCGTCGTTGCCGGCGACGTCGACGATCACCGAAGCGCGATTCTTGTCGGTCGAGGCTCCCGCCCGGTTGGCGTAGAGGTCGTGGCCCCCCAGATCGATCAGAACCGCGATCGATCGGCTCTCGAGGTCGCGGTGGGTGTCGTCGCCCGTCCCGGCGATCACGATTTCCCCGAACGGAGTTTTCCTCGAGAGTATCTCCGGAGCGCCTAGCGCGAGCTTCGCTTTCCGGAGGTCGAGTCGCAGGCCGGCCAGGTAGGCAGGATCCGCAAGCGGCAGGAGCGAGCGCAGGGCGCGAGCAAGCGGCCGGAGGTCGACGCGCGCGGCCAGGTGGATTGCCTCCAGGTGCTTCGTCAGCCGGTAGGGATTCGAGTCGGCATGGACATAGTTCCACTCGAGAAGGCTCCGGGAGAGGCTCTCGACGGAGAGCCTCAGGGTCGCTCGTTCGGGTTCCTTAAGCCCCGCGAACGCGGCTTCCCAGTCCTTCGACGCGCTATCCAGAAGAGCGGTGATCTGGTCCAGATGCCGCTCGGGCGCGAGACCCGTGGCCAAGGGGGCCGGGAGGGGCGGCACTCCGTCGTCTTTATCCTCCGGCCTGCGGAGGCGTCGGATCGCCTCGGCGAGCGCGCGCGTGGCGACGTCCAGCGGGGAGCCCTCGCGGGCCGCGATTCGCTCGATCACCCGGCTCGAGGTCCGATGCAGCTCGAAGGGGTGGTGCTGGATCCAGTCGATCTCAGCGATCCGGAACGGGTCAGGCCTGACGGTCATGTCCGCCAGGCGGGTCAGCAGGTCGTCGAAGTCCCGCCGCTTGCCGTAGTGAGCCACCACTCGCTCCGCGAGCCGCTCCATCTCGGGAATGTCGCCCGGCGCCCGGGGCGGCAGCTTTCGGACCGCCGGGGGAATGGGCCGGACCGCCTCGATCTCGACGTCCCGGATCTCGTGCTCCCGCGACCAGCGAAGCACGTGCTCCTTTCCCGGCTCGGCCGTGAGAGCATGGCGCCCGATCGCTTCGCTCGCGCCCTCCGAGTCGAAGTTCGGGGCGTCCGTTTTCTCGCCTCCCCGCGTGGCATCGGCACGCGTCTTCCAACGGAGGGTCTTGAGGCGCGCCTTCGTGCCGGGGGTGAGCTCGCGCACGCGTCGGGAGAATTTCGCGGCCATGTCGTCCGATGGGATGAGCCCGGTCTCGGTTCCGTCCATCGCCAGGATGAGGTCTCCCACGCGAATGCCCGCGTTCCAGGCGGGATGAGCGGGAACGACCAGGTTGATCCTCAGCCCTCGCTCGGAGCCGATGCCCGCCGCGCTCCGCGCGTCCTTCGGCAGCGGGTCGCTTGGGCCGAAGGTCAGGCCGAAATACGGCACGTCGCTCAGGTCGCGCTTGGGCTCGGCCTCGCTCCGCGCGGACTGTACGATGTCGTCGACGAGTTTCTTGCGCGCGGCCTCGTTCATCGGACCCATCAGACCGTCGTCTCCCAGCGAGTGACCCAGCTTCTCGTGCATGACGAGCTTCGGCTTGTGGACGAGATCGTCCGACACGGCCTCGAGCGCAACCTTTTCCATTTGCCCGGGTG
>CAYJTX010000007.1:0-25526 GCA_964372615.1 uncultured Bacteriovoracaceae bacterium
TCACCGGACGCCGCCCGCGAGCGCCGCGCGCCCTTGGCCCGCCCTCCCCGCGAGCACCGCGCGGAGTAGAAGCGTTCTCATCGCTGACCGTCCCGAGCCCCGGCCGTCCAGTCGAGCCGGGAGGCTCGCTTGTGGAGGGGCGGTGGCAAATGCGGTGGCAAATGCGCTGGCAAATGCCCTGGCAAATGCGGTGGCCCCTTCGTGGGAAGGGTTCTGTTTTCCTTGGGGGCCAGCGCAACCCAATGACCTAATCGAAGTAGTGCTAGCCCAAGGCGCCTGCCATCATCTTAGGCATGAGATTCTCCCATCGAAATGATAGGGTTTCCTCGTGCTCCACGAAAACGTCCTGAAGGTCATCGGCAACACCCCCATCGTCCGGCTGAACCGCGTCGCGCAGGGAGTTGCCGGCTTCGAGTTCTACGCCAAGCTCGAGTTCATGAACCCGGGGGGCTCGATCAAGGACCGGATCGGCGCCTGGATGATCGAAGACGCCGAGCGCAGGGGCGAGCTCAAGCCTGGCAGCACCATCGTGGAGGGCACGAGCGGCAACACGGGCGTGGGCCTGGCCATCGCCGCCGCGATCAAGGGCTACCGCTGCATCTTCGTGCTGCCCGACAAGATGGCGCAGGAGAAGATCAAGAACCTGCGCGCGTTCGGGGCTAAGGTCGTCGTGACTCCCACCGCGGTCGTGCCTGAGGATCCGCGAAGCTACTACCAGGTCTCCCGCCGCCTGGCCCGCGAGACGCCGAACGCGATCTACATCAACCAGTACGACAACCTGTCGAACCGCGAGGCGCACTACAAGACCACGGGGCCCGAGATCCTGGGGCAGATGCCCGACATGGACATATTCGTGGCCGGGATCGGCACGGGCGGCACGATCTGCGGAGTCGGCAAGTACATCAAGGAGAAGAGACCCTCGTGCCAGGTGCTCGCCGTCGACCCCGTCGGCTCGATCGTCCACGAGTACTTCAAGACGGGGAAGATGCTCTCGATGCCCAAGACCTACAAGATCGAGGGGATCGGAGAGGACTTCATCCCGAAAAATTACGATCTCTCCGTCATCGACGACATGATCCAGGTCGATGACAAAGAGTCGTTCGTGATGACCCGGGACCTCCTGACCAAGGAAGGGCTCTACTCGGGAGTCTCAAGCGGCTCGGCGGTCGTCGGCGCCGTCAAGTGGGCGCGCGCCAACGCGGATCGCCTGCGCAAAAGCGGCAAAACCGTCCGCGTGCTGGTGATCCTGCCTGACAGCGGCAATCGCTACCTCTCTAAGGTTTACGACGACGACTGGATGCGGGAAGCAGGCTTCCTCGAGCGGCCGTCGCTCGGCACCGTAGCGGACCTTCTGCGCGTCACCCGCGGCTCCCACCCGGCGACGCCCATTCGTATGGTCAAGCAGACCGACAAGATCTCGAGCGTGATCGAGGTGATGCGGGAAAACGATTTCAGCCAGATCCCCGTGGCGGACGACGCGGGCTGGATCAAGGGCGTCGCGACCGAGGGGATTCTTCTTTCGGCGCTCTACGAGGGGCGCGCGAAACCGACCGACCCGCTCGAGCGGCTGGTCGACGCCTCCGTCGAGTTCGTCACCCCTGAGGATCCGATCGAACGCGTCTCGCGCCTGGTGACCGCGGGCAAGACCCCGCTCGTAAGCGATCCGGCCAATCCGGGGAAGCTGATCGCGATTGTCACCCGGATCGATCTGCTCACTTTCCTGAGCAGCCAGGCCTAAAGGGTGGAATGAGGGCGAACTCATGAGCGAGCGGAAACACGGCTTCGGAACTCTGGCGATCCACGCGGGCCAGGAGCCCGACCCGACGACCGGTGCGGTCATGACGCCGATCTATCAGACGAGCACCTACGCGCAGGAGTCGCCGGGCAAGCACCGCGGCTACGAGTACTCGCGCACCGATAACCCCACCCGCACCGCCTACCAGCAATGCGTCGCGGCCCTCGAGGGCGCCAAGCACGCGCTCGCGTACGCCTCGGGGCTCGCGGCGACCGACTCGATCCTGCATCTCCTGAAGCCGGGAGACCACGTCGTCTCTTGCGACGACGTCTACGGCGGAACTTTCAGGATCTTCGACAAGGTTTACAAAAAGCTCGGCATCGACTTCACGTTCGTCGACCTCTCGGATCTCTCGAAGGCCGAAGCGGCGTTCCGCCCGGGCACTCGCCTCCTCTGGATGGAAAGCCCCACGAACCCCATGCTCAAGGTGCTCGACCTGACCGCGCTGTCGGCACTCGCGCGAAAGAGAGGCGCGATCCCGGTCGTCGACAATACCTTCATGAGCCCCTATTTTCAGAAGCCGCTCGCGCTCGGCGCGGAGATCGTCGTCCACAGCGTGACGAAGTACATGAACGGCCATAGCGACGTGGTGGGCGGCGTGCTCGCGACCAGCCGCGATGACCTGTACCAGGAGCTCAAGTTTCTTCAGAACGCGGTGGGCGGAGTTCCGGCGCCGATGGATTGCTTTCTCGTGCTTCGCGGATTGAAGACCCTTCACGTCCGCATGGAACGGCACGCCCAGAACGCGATGAAGGTGGCGAAATTCCTGGAGGGCCACGCGCGGGTCGCTCGGGTGATCTACCCGGGGCTTACGTCACACCCCCAGCACGAGCTCGCCAGGCGCCAGATGTCCGGCTTCGGCGGAATGATCACTTTCTTCGTAAAGGGGGGACTGCCGGAAGCTCGCCGGTTCCTCGAGGCGGTACGTATCTTTACCTTGGCCGAGAGCTTGGGGGGAGTCGAGTCACTCATCGAGCATCCGGCCATCATGACCCATGCGAGCATACCCGCCGAAACTCGCAATGCGCTCGGCATCCATGACAACCTGATCCGGATCAGTGTCGGCATCGAGGAGGCAGACGACTTGATTGCCGATCTGGAGCAGGCTCTGACCCGAACTGGCTGAATGATCTGAATTTCTTGAGAAAAGATAGTTCCCGACTAAAAATAACGGGTTGCATTTCGATGATCACGGGAATATGACTGAGAGCGTATGAAAAAGCTTAGGCGCCTGATCAAGCAGCTCCTTTCGTCCAAATCCCGCCTTGTCTTCGCCTGATATCAGGCGGCTTCTGAGTTAACCCTTCGCCACTCGCAGCGCTCGCGCGTCGACATCGACGACCATTGCCGTGCAGTCCTGATCCGGCAGGTCGTCCTCCCTTTGAAACCGGGACTTCACGCTAAAGACAAGCTCATTGAGGCAGTCCGCCGGTTCCTGCTTCCTGAAACGGCTGAGAAGCGCGGCGGCCGCCTGCGGCCCTCCCGCGGCATCCACGAAGCCATCCGAAAGAATCACGAGACGGTCATCGGGCCGAAGTCCCACCCGACCCTCGTCCGGACTCGCCTCGAAAGGCTTGTCCTTCGCGAGCTCGCTGCCCTGGGAGGGCAGATGCACGAACAAGCCCTCGGCCGGAGCGTGGAATGCGGCCGAGCGCCCCAGATTGAGGTAGCGCAACCCGAGATCTCGACGGGAGACGACACCATAGAAGACGGACAGACGATCCTTCTCGCGGAGCGCCGCCACGAGGTCGTCATGAATGCGCCGAACGACGTCGCGCGACGACTTCGCCTCGGTGGGCGCGACCTTGACCGCAACCCGCATCAGAGCCGCGATCACCGCGCTGGAAAGGCCGTAGCTCGAGGAATCGGTCAGGACCAGCGAAAGCGCCGAGCCGTCACCGGCTTCGGCGACGTCGAAGTGGTCCCCCCCCGCTTTTGCTCCCGCGAGGTAACGGCTGGCAACGCGAAATCCCTTCACGTCGGGGAAGCGCTGCGGGAGCCGCGCCTTCTGAAGCTCCTCCGCGATGCCAAGATCGTCCCTCAGCTTTTCGACCAGCTCGGTGAAGGAGGAATTGAGACGACCGACCTCGTCCCAGAGGAGAATCTGCCGGAAGTGCCTGAGACGGCTCGTCACCTCGAGCGCCCGGAACGGGTGCACGAGCACGTCGTCGACGCGGCCCTCCTCGAGTGCCGGCGGGACCGCGTCCCCTTCATTCACGATCAGGAAGAGCGCCCTGCTTCTCCGGTCGATCGAGCCGAGTCGCTCGTCGAGTCGCGGGAAACGCGAATCGACGAAGACAACCGAACCGAGCTCGTTTCCGTCCGAGCCCCCACTCACTTTTATGGACGGGAGGGAGACGAGCGAACGGCCCAGCTGCTCCCGGAGCCTGGCCTCCGTCTGGGCATCCTTTCCGAAAACGCTGATGATCAGCTGCATCTAGAAAACCCGGATCTGGTAGTGCAAGAGGTACCGGATGTCCCTCTCGCTGTGGTAGGCGGCCCCGGTTTCCTCGCTGTACCATGCCAGTCCGAACTCGGCCGTCTTGCGCTTGAGGCCGATCCCGGCGGATGGGTAGCCGCTGCCCCAGCCGCCCCGGAGGAAGAACTGGTCCCTCAAGCTGAACTCCAGGCCCAGAACCGCCCGGCCCAGGATCGAGATGCTCGAGCGGTTGGTCACATCCCGGTACTCCAGCACGAGGTTGAAGCTCGCGCCACGACCTACCTTCGGTTGAATGCTCACCGAAGCGTCGATCGACATCTGCTCGGTCGCGGGCGACCCGGTGGAGTTCTTCGCGAGCGGTATAATCGAGGACATCGTGTAACGCGTGCCCAAAACGTTGCGAGCGACGACATTCAGCGCAGGCAGGTAGGCGACCGGCACCGTGAGGGCGAAGCCCAGGTTATGAGAGAGCCCGGCGCCTTGCAGAAGCTGCTGATTGTAGCCCAAAGGGCTGCTGGTCAGCGACGTCGTGACGGCCCCGGACGCGGAGTTCACCCACTGAAGGCTGTACCCCAGACGCACGACTCCGGACGCCAAACGCACGGCCCCCCCGATTGTCGGGATGAACTGATATCGGCTCCGGTAGCGGATCGAGCTCCCGGTCGCGCGCGCCTCGAAGTCAGTCGACATGAGAATGCCGAAGGCGAGCCCGCGAAACGCGAAGTTCGGGAAGATCTGGAACGCCACGCCCGGGTTCTTGCCCTCCTGGCCGCTGATCGATGGCGCGAACGACTCCAGGCTCGTGACCTTGTAGAAATTACGGTCGATCATCGAGAGGTACTCGGTGTTGACACCGATCGTGAAGTTCAGGGGCTCGACCATCGAGCGGCGCACCTTGCCGATCGATGCTGGATTGTAAAAGAGCGCGCTGCCGTCTTCGGAGAGTGGAAGGTATGCGTCCCCGAGTGCCGCGCCCCGCGCGGTCGTGAAGCGGCTCCCGGGAATCGTCTCGAGCCGGGCCTGCGCCCGTTCGTCCCCGAGCACGAGCAGGGAGGCGCCTGCGAAGACGCAGATCCCCACTTTACGGAATCCCAGAGAGCCCACACCTGACTTATCGGCAACCGCTCGGAACCGATCAGTGAGTCTCGGTTGGGCAGATGAATCCCCCGTTGGAATCACGACTTTGCCTTGGGATCTGCACTTAAATAGTTGATTTAATTAATATTACATCGGTTTTGATTTCCAGAAAACCAGATAGTATACTTAATTTGTCCACTATCGACAGCGCTGATATGATTCACCTGTTTGAACGGGTGAATTTCCGTCGGGACGCATCCATGAACGTCGATGGGGAAACGGGGGAGCCTTTTGTCTCGAACCGATCAATCAACTCGCCGCGCACTCAGCCAGTCACAGACCTCAGCCCACAAGTCGGTTCTGCCGATGAGTGGTGAGTCGATGGCCGGCATGAATATGAAAGACACGATTCGAGTCGTCGAGGAGGCCCCGAAATGGGCCATCACGGTCGCGCGCACGCTGCTCCAGGCCCTGCGCGAACGCGATCCTTACACCTACGGACACTGTCGACGCGTGGCCAGAAACGCGCGTCTGCTTGCCCAGGCGGCCGGACTCAATGAGTTCCACCTGCAGCTCATCGAGTACTCCAGCTTGTTCCACGACCTCGGAAAGATGGGAATCCCCGACAGCATCCTTCTGAAGCCGGGCCGGCTCACGCCCCAGGAGGAAGCGATCATGCGCTCCCATCCCGTGAGAAGCGTCGAGATCGTGCAACCACTGGCGCAGGTCCCCTTTTTCCGAGGGACGATCCCAGGGATACGGCACCACCACGAACGCATGGACGGGGCCGGCTACCCCGACGGCATCACAGGCGACACCATCCCGCTCACGGCTCGCATCATCCTCATCGCCGACACCTTCGATGCGATGACGACCACGCGGCCTTATCGCAGGGGCCTGCCGTTCGAGATCGCCTACAAAGAGCTCAAGACTTTCGCCGGAAGGCAGTTTGACCCGCACCTCGTGCAGATATTCCTGAAGGCCCATCCCCGGTGGAGCAAGCACGAGAAAGAGATCACCGAGGAGTTCGTCACGGCGAACTTCCGGCGCGCCGCGTAGCCGGAGGGGGAGCGTAAGAGGGAGGCGCGCTGCAACTCTTCCCGCTGATCTCTCAGGAACCTGCTACTTCAGGCGCTGTACGGCTTCGACCAACAGCAGAGGGTCGATGCGGAAGTCGCTGGTCTCGACGCTCTTCCAGGTCGCGATGATGGGATCGTCCGGCTTGGTGATCTTCCTGAAATTCGTCGCGATGTTGGTCGCCAGACAGATGATCGACGCCAGCTGATAGAGAGTCCGATTCTGCATCCTCAGCAGAAAAGGAGTATGGTGGTGCAGGATCGCCTTCTGCACGGGCCGGAACACCCGCGATCGCACCGCGCAGAGCCCACCCAGAACCGCGTGATTGACCCCGAACCTCTTGTTCTCCGCGAAGAATCGAACGGCACGAGGAGTGTCCCTCTTTTCGCACAGCTCGATGAACGAAAAGTACTTCGGCTCGAGAATCGCGAGGGCGACCTTTCCGATGTCATGGAGGAGGGCGGTACCGAATACATATTTCGAGAGATGAAAGTCTGGGACGGCCTTCGCGAGCTCGGTTGCAATCAGCGCGGTCCGAAGCGAGTGCGTGAAGGTCGTCTCGATGAACGCGAGCGTTCGCTTCTTCTCCTCGGCGTACCGATCGGCGCACATCGCGAAAAGGTCGAAGAGGAGCCCCGCGGCATAGGCCATGTCCGCGTACGCCGCTTTGTCCCCTGCCAGCAACTCCTCGGTGCGAATCGCGTACCTCAGAACTTCCTTCGGCTGAACCTTGAGCATGCCCTCCTTGGTCCACTCGAGGTGCTGCCCGGTAACGGTTCTCGTGGCCTGGGCCGCGATGATGAGGTTTCGGGAGTTCTGCATCCCGAGGAGGATCAGGCCCGCCTCCAGACTGGGCAGCTGGTCGCGCCTGCCCATGGACTCGATCATCCGGAAAAAAAGGTCCTCGTAGTACGCATTCGTCTTGAGGCAGAGGCTCACCTTCTCCGCGGTCACATCGATGTTCGTGAACGCGTTGAGCACGCCGAAACTGGTCGGAGGCAGATAAATCCGCGGAGCGATCAACTCGAGAAACTTGTTGAAAATCGTCGATTCACGCGACTTGTCGATGTCGGGAAGCTTGAATACCCGGCCCTCGACCGGCTCCTGGGGCACGACCAGCGCCTCGGCCTTCTTTCTTGTCGCTTCCCCTGATTGGCCCGGACTTCCGGGGGCCGCGCGGCCCGCCCCGGTGCCCTGGATCCCCTTCGACAGCTTAATCTTTCCGGCTCCAACCACAGCCGTCTGAGAAGGCCACGCGAGCGGCTTCGCCACCGCCGGCGTGCCCGCAGGGGGCGGAACCTGCGCTGCTGCTGGCCCCGGCGGCTGCCGGAGAGGCTGCTGCGGCTGCGCCTGCGGGGACTGACCTGGCGGGCCCTTCTTGGGAGGCGGCTTCTGGATCGTCATCGCATCGACTCGCGAGCCTTGCTTCTAGTGTAGAGCACCCACACCCCCGCACAAGGTAACCCTCAGGAAATGAAGTGATCTACTCTTCAAGGGTAGTGATTCGAGAAGCAGCCGTCTCTGCGCCATGAAATTGGCGGGCTGCCGAGAGGCGCCTCGTTTCCTGACTTCAACGAGGAAAGCCCTTCGTGTTAGACTTTCTTTACAGAATGAAACTGAAACTGGAGGTTCAAGGTGGAGTCACCATACTCTGCGTGACCGAGGACGTGGAGGCGCAGCACGCCACGATCCTTAAGGCGGGCCTGACCAAGCTCTTTCAGGTGGGCAAGAAAACGGTTCTGCTCGACCTCACAGCCTCCAACAAGGTGAGCTACGAGACGCTTCGCGACCTGGCCCTCTTTGGCCAGCAGGCACCTGATTTTGACGCCCAGTTGGCGGTTGCCTGCAAGGAGGAGGGCTTCGGGATCGCCAAGACGAGGGCCGAGGCGATCCGGGTGATGGGTACGCCGATGTTCGTACTCATGGGCAACGAGGCCCGGCTTCATGCCCAGATTCGCAAGCTCGAGTTTCGCAAGTCGGAGATCTCAGCGCGCCTGGGCACTACGAACGCCCAGGCGGAAGACCTCAAGTCGCTGAGAAAGGAAAGCAGCGAACTCAAGAAGCTGATAGGGGACCTCGAGACTCAGGTCGAGGGCCTCCTCAAGGAACGGCTGACTCCGATGAAAAAGGCAGCCGGCAACGAGCGCCTCGAGTCCATTCAGAAAACTCTTGTGGCGGTACTGGAGCAGGAGGGGGTTCTTCCGGTCACCTGACTCCGGGGGAGGAGAACGCATGACCCAGCCCAGCGGTCCACAGCAGCCCCCCATGGGAGGGCCCTCCACGCCCGAGGCGGATGCGACCCGCCGGATCAATGCCCTTCAGGAGGCCGTGAAGAAACTCGAGGGCGAGATCAAGACTCTGCAGGGGCAGTTCAAAAACCGTGACCCCGCCCTCACGGCCGCGCTGCAGGCGGGGAACAAGGTGCTCCGCGAACGGCTCGACCGACTGGAGAGGGCATACCTCATCCTGGCCAGTGAAAAACTCGACTCTCGCAATCCCGAGGACCTTACCGTCCAGACCGAGGCGCTGCGGGTGGCAGCGGTCGATTTCTGCAAAAAGGCGAACATCAACCCAGAGATATGGAAAAACATCGTCTACTGATCATCGAGGACAACGCCGATACGCGACGCTTCCTCGAGGCGATGCTGGGAAAGGAATTTGAAGTTCTCTCGGCGGAAAATGGCGTGATCGGCATTGACTATGCCCGTAACCGCTCCCCCGACCTGATCCTGCTCGACATCATGCTCCCTATCCTCAGCGGCTACGACGCCTGCAGCCTGCTGAAGAAGGACGAAAAGACCCGACGCATCCCGATCATCTTTCTCTCCGCCAAGAACAGCGTCACGGACATCACCCAGGGGCTGACGACCGGCGCCGACGACTACATTCCCAAACCGTTCGACTACAAGGAGCTTGTCGCTCGCATTCGGGCGCGCCTCCGGAAGGGCGCCGAGAGCTCCGCCCAACCGGTCGTCGTCGGCGACCTGAAAGTCGACCCGGGTACCCGAGAGGTCACGTTCGCCGGAAAGCAGACCCACCTGACCCTGACCGAGTTCGATATCCTGCGCTGTCTCGCGAGCCGGGCGGGCTCCGTCGTCTCGCGCGACGAGATCCTCAATGACGTCTGGAAGGAACAGCACGGCAAGACGAACGACCGGACCATCGACGTCCACATTCGCGCGCTTCGGCGGAAGATCCCGGCCCTTACGAAGTACGTGATCTCGATCTATGGGGTTGGGTACAAGTACGAGAAGTAGTCATAGGAGATGGGTGTGGTTCCCAGATTTCGCGCGCGGGGGCAAACCAGAGCACGCGAAATCTGGGACCCCCACCCATCTCCTATGACTCCTTATCGTAGTTTTACGGCCACGGTCAGGCCTTCGCCTGTCGGGAGCAGGGTTCCTCGGAAGCGGCCGCTCGGGTTGGCGATCGTGGCGTTGAATTCGCGCAGTGCCAGGACCGCCGCCTCGTCCTCGGGGGTCGCGAACGTGCGGTCGGCGATCATCCCCCAGGCCAGGGTGTTGTCGGCGGCGACGATCCCACCTTGCCGGAGGTTGCGTCCCGCCCATTCCAGATAGGCGGGATAGCCGACCTTGTCGGCGTCGACGAAAAGGAAGTCGATCGGGCCCTCGGCCTCGAGCGCGCGGAGCGAGTCCAGCGCGGGTCCCACTCTCAGGTCAATCCGGTCCGCGACGCCTGCCCTTTGAAACGACTCGGTCGCGACGCGGCCGTGCCGGGGATCCAGCTCAAGCGTACACAAGCGCCCGTCCCGGGGAAGCGCCCTTGCGATGCAGACCGCCGAGTACCCCGCGAGCGTTCCGATCTCGACCGCCCGGCGAACGGCCCCGACGCGGCACAGGACCTCGAGGTGAAGTCCGTCCATCGGTGCCACGTGGATCTGCGGAAGCCCCTCTCGGGCGGATCTCTCCCTGATTTCCCGAAGCACGGCGTCTTCAGGTCGAAAGGCCTCGACGACGTAGTCCGACAGTCCCTTTTCGGCCTGGAAATCTTTCCCCATCGGGTCCATTTCTTACCCCCGTTATCATGCCTTGACCAGGGAGAGATCAAACGCAGCGGCTCTGGAGCCAGGCTCGTGCCCGGACCCGGGCTCTCTCAGCGGCACCACCACGCGATGTCGCTGGGACGCCGGTATGGACCGCAGTATTCGGTCTGCTCCGTTCAGAGGCTGTCCCTCAAAATACATCTGTGTGATGAGCTCGTGAAACCCGAGGGCGGCTACCTTGAAGTGGATATGGGGAGGACGAGTCCAGCCGGCTCCCGCCGGATAGGCGCCCGGAAGTATCGTTCTGAAGAGGTAGCGGCCGTTCTCGTTCGTGACTGCCCGTCCGTAGTACTGGAAATGCGGATCCAGGCGAGCCGGATTGGGGTCGGAAGAGTGGTCGTAGCGCCCGCTCGCGCAAGCCTGCCAGATCTCGACGAGCGCTCCGCGAACCGGGCGGCAGCCCTCGTCGCTCACCTGCCCTCCCACGTAAACGACCTGTCCCTCGGCTCGAGCTGGATCCCCGTCCACCCGGGTGAGATCGCTGTCGGAATCCAGGGGGAGGTCGGCAGGATAAAAGGGCCCCTCCGGCTGGGTCGGCGTCGTCCCGCAGACGGCCTTGAGCCCCGCTCCGAAAGCCGACATCGGCCCGGCGGCCATCAGGCCTACGGTCCCTGCGATCGATCCCAGAACCTTGCGACGCGAATGATTCATGACTGCCTCCCTGACGTCGAAAACTGCCAGTTCTGGATCATAAAATAAAGTCAATCGACTTTATAAGAATGATAGATGTTACCTATGCTGCCCTCCCATCACGATCTCACCTACTTCGTAGAAGCCAGCCGGACGCTCAACGTATCCCGCGCGGCGGAGCGACTCGGTATATCCCAGCCCAGCCTCAGCCTCGCCATCCGGCGCCTCGAGAGGGATGTCGGCGTCTCGCTCTTCGTCCGCGGTCGGACCGGCATTCAGCTCACGCGCGCAGGCACTCGCCTAGCGGTCCAGGCGCGCCGGCTCCTCGAGGAGTGGGACTGCGTTCGGTCCCTGGCGCTGAGGGGAGAGACCGAGCCGGCCGGCAGGTACGTCCTGGGCTGCCACTCGTCCGTCGCACTCTACAGCCTCCATCGGGCGCTTCCGGCCTTGCTCCGCAAGCATCGCTCCCTGGAGCTCAGGTTGCTGCACGACCTTTCACGAAAGGTCGCCGACGAGGTGATCGGTTTTCGAGCGGACTTCGCCCTCGTGGTGAATCCGCCCCGTCACCCGGACCTGGTCGTACGCCACCTCTTCGAGGACCGGGTCACGCTCTGGACGTCTCCCAAGAGAGGCGAGCTGAACGACCCGCACTCCGGAAGCGCCGTCCTCATCTGCGATCCCGAGCTCGTCCAGACCCAGAAGATTCAGCGGCAGCTCGCCTCCCGCCAGTACCGGTTCGCGCGCGAGGTCACGACTTCGAACCTCGACGTGGCAGCCTCCCTGACGGCGGCGGGCTGCGGAGTCGGGGTCCTCCCGGGCAGGGTGGCCGGTGAGTATTCCCGAGGGCGCGGGAAACCGCTCGTTCCAGTCTCGGTAGAAGCCCCCGGTTACGACGACGTAATATGCCTGGTCTACCGGTCCGACGCTCAGCGCTCCCGCGCGAGTCGCGCGGTCGCGTCGGGCATCGAGAGCGCTCTAAGTAGTCGTCGCTGACGGGTGCCGCGTAGGGCTTCCCGTGCTTGTTGAGGTGAGAAGGCACGGAAGTCTTTCGATTCTTGAACCGGATCTCGACCTTCCCGGAATCCGTCACCAGCGTCTCCGCATCATTTCCGAAACCATCGGTGGCTCGGACGAGGAGCTTCCCGGCCCGCGGCGGCAGGGCCAGCCGAAAGGCCCCGTCTTCGCCCACCTGGGCGAAGTGTCCGTGGGGAAGGACCACGACTACAGCGGTCATCGCCGGATGGATGTTGCAGTAGACATGCACTTTCCCCGGCGTCGCGAAGCGCGCCTCATCCTTTGCACTCCCTTTTCCGCCTTCCCCCGACTTGTACAGGCCCAGGTCAAAGGCATTTCCCTTGGCGAGCGAGAAGACGTTGTGGAAAACGCTGTCCTCATTCTCGAAGCGCACAGTCTGGCCCACGCGAGCCACCGCCACGCGAGGCTGAAACGCCTTGTCGCGCTGCCGGATGACAAGCGGCGCGCCCGCCTTCATTTCCGCCTTGAGGGGCTTTCCCGACCCCTCCAGTACAAGGGACCCAGATTCCGCGACAAGGTAGACCACAGCGGCGACGGGGTCGCCGTTCTCGTCGAGCGCCTTTCCGGACGCGAAGCGCTCTGCCGCCCTCGCGCTTTTGCCGAAAATCAGGTCGACGAGCGTCTGGCCACCGCCCAGCGATACCGTCAGCGCCGCGAGGAGAGCGATCCCGAGCGCAGACACGAGGAGCATCCAGCCCATTTCGAGCGTGTGAATAGTTCGGTCGACGGACTCACGATTGGGCCTCATGCGACGCGATCCTCTACTCGTCGAATATCCGGGTAGACGCCTCGAGACCCTTCGCGAGCCAGCTGCCGGCTCAACGCACGCGCGATTCGACTCCTCAACCCCTGGTCGAAGTGGGGCTCGCTGACGTTCCGAAAAAAGGCGCAAAGCAGGCGGCCCGGCCCGCGCGATATCAGAAGGTCCGAGTCCCTCAAGCTCTGCGCGGCAAGGTCCGCGTGGCGCTCGGCCTTCCGGGCGTCGCCTATAAATCGAATCGTGTAGGCGACCAGGTCCACCCCGTACCTGGGCATCCAGTGAGCCGAGAAATCCAGCAGTTTGCGCCCGTCCAGGACCGCCCTCGCGTGTCCGGCCGGAAGCATCTCGCGCGCCCGATCCGTCGCCAGAAAGTCGACGAGCGGCTGCGGAGGAGTGGCTCTGCCGCCTTCGACCCAGGCCACTTCCTCCGCGAGGTCGACGATCGCTTCCCGGCGACCGGCGAGCACGACTGTCTTCGCGCCCGACTGGGAACAGTCGTAGACCGCCTGGGCGATCCTCGAGAAGCAGCCCCGACCCACGACGCCGGAGAGGTCCTCCACGAGAACCAGCTCGGGGTCCAGCGTGAAGAGCCGGGCGGCCTGAAGGAGGTGCCGGTCCTCGAGGGTCAGGTCCTTCGGATCGATCCAGGCGTCGAGGTCGAGAGCCCAGGCCCGGTCACCCGCTCCGACCCGAGCGAGCGCCTCCTGGGGCCGGACGGCCCTGCCCTGGACGCCGAAACCGAGCGTGACATTTTCGCGCACCGATCCCGGAAAGACTCTCGGATCAGCGCTGAGGCGCACCGACCACGCCCCTCGAAAGGCCGCTGGAAGCTCAGTCAGCGGGCGACCCGCGACCGTCACGTCCTTTCCCCCGGCCAACCGATCCATCAACGCCTCGAGCTCCACCTCCGTGGGGCCGGTGACCAGAAGGCGGCTTCCCCTCGTGATTCGAAGGCCGCTGGGTCCGTCCACGATCTCAGAGCTCCAGAAGGAAGCACCCAGCTGGGCAACCTTGGCAATCCCCGGTGGCATCGCCGCCGCCGCCATCAGGAGCGGGCCTCTCGGCGCATCGAAGAGCGAGCCCCTCTGCTCGACGCTGGCCGAGGCGATCGATTCGGCCACCAGCCGGAACCGCCTCACTCCCTTTCCCACGTCCCGAGAAAGATTGAGAAAGGAGCGCACGGGCCCCTGGATCCTCCCGACGAAGATCTGCACCGCTATGTACTCGCCGATTGACATCTTGCCGCCAATGACCGACCAGCCCGTCAGAGCCGCGACCCCGATCGAAAAGGCGAGACTCAGGAGCTGCTCGATGCCTCGGCCCCGCGCTTCGGTCGCACAGAGCGCCCCGGAGCGTGCTTCGGCCGCGATCTGATCGGCCTCCAGCGAGGAGTGGAAAACGCCCTGGCGACGGTACTGCGCGATCAGGCCGCGGGCCGCGTGCGTCTGCTGAAGGCGACCCGCAATGCCGCCCGCCGCGGAGACCGAGAGGTCGTTGAGGCGCGCGACCTGCGAGGTGCTCCTTCGAGCGAGGACGAACAGGAGGACGGAGAAAACGATGACCGCCGCGGCGGCGGAGCCGTTCATCTGGGCGAGCAGAACCAGGATGACGACATACTGAGCCCAAGCGGAGACCGCCGTCGCCGGGAGCTGGGTCAGGAGCCGGGAGGCGTCCTGAGCGTCGCCGAGCGTCTCCTGTAGAAACTCTCCCTCCGACTTCGCCTTGCCTGACCTTGAACTGGCAGCCGAGCCAGAAACGAGAGCGGCCGCAAGATCCCGCTGCAGGCCGGCCCGAACCTCCTCCCGGGCGAAATGCAGCAGCACGCCACCGACCGCCTCGAACCCGATCGACAGGAGGAAGACAACCGCCATCGCCGCTAGAATCGGCACGAAGAGGTCAGTCCGCCCTCCCCTGAACGCCTCATCCAGGAGAGCACGCCCGAAAAGCGGCTCCAGGCAAAGCAGGACGCCGGATACGGCCATCGCGCTCGCGCCCATCGCCCAGTGCGCCGCCATGCCCCGCGCCTTCCGCCAGGCGATTCGAAATAGCTCGCGACCGGTCAAGCTGCCTTGCCCTTCGCCGGAGTGTCTTCGGCGAGAACTTCCAGCATCCGATCGCAACCCGCGCGAAGCTCTCTGTTCTCCTCCTGCAGCTTCCGCGTCTCGTTCTGAAGCTCGCGCGTGCGAACGGCAATCTCCTGATCGATTCGCTCTCTTTCCGCCTGCAGCTCGGCGGCCGTGCGGCGATAGGCCTCGAGCACGGCGCGAACGTCCCGATCGGCGCCCAGGATCCCGGACGCCGACTCAGGCCCCCCCTCGAGGGCACGGGCCAGTTCGTGAATGGGCCGCGACACGCTGCGGGCGAAGAGCACGCTGGCCACGATGCCGAACACGCAGAAAGAGGCCGCCACGAGGAAGACGTCTGTCCTCAGGCGCGCGGATACCGCAAGCCCCTCTGATAGGGACCTCGTAGCGACGAGGCGTGCGACCCGCGATCCTCCCGCGCCCTCCAGGGGAATCTCAATCTGAAGCAGGTCGGAATTCGTCATGGAAGCGGGAGCCCCCGGGCTGGCAGCAAAGCGCCTGCCCGAAAGATCGAACGCGCTGAGCTCCGCCCGGCTCATCTTCGCCAGCCGGGCGAGAATCTCTCCGTCAAACTCGTAGGCCGCCACCAGAATCCAGCCCGCAGACTCGCCGGAGAGCGGCAGCGCAATTCCTTGGCGAACCTTTTCACCGCCCCCCTCGGGTTGCTCCGTAACGTAGCCCAGAGAGGAATTCTGCCCGGCCCGGGCTTTGGCCAGCAGCTCGTCGAGCTTCCATTCGCCCTTGGGTCCCAGAATTTTCCCCGAGGGATCCACGAACGCCAGATGGTGCGCGCTCGTCAGCGCCCGCAGGCCGTCGAGGGCGTCGGTGATCGTCGCTGCGTCCCCCGTGGAGACGAGGGCCCGCAGCTGCGGAAGATCCGAGAGAACCTTGGCCTCGGCCCGCAGAGATCTGAAACGCTCCGCCTCGAACTCCCGGTAGAGGATGACAGCGGCGTCCAGATCGCGCCCGAGCCGGGCCCGTTCGGATCGGGAGAGCCGATCGCCCACGATGATCGTAACGCAGGCGAGCATGCCGAGGACGAGCGCGGAGGTGAAAAGGGAGATGCGACGAGACAGGTCCACGGTCTCGTTTCGGTGCTTACTGGAACTGTCTGAATTACAAACTGTCCGAAAGGCCGTCAAAATCCCGAGAGTAGAGTTACTCTACGGTCTAGGAATCTGAGCGAATGACTCCGTCGCAGTACTCAATCGCAAGGTCGTTATGACCGACAACCGCCTGCCAGAAAGACGCAGCATGAGGCTTTTCGGCGGCATAGCAGACAAAGTCTGCGTTGAAGCGATACTCCGTGTAAACGACCAGGAAACCGCTCGGCACCCCAACAAATGAGATTTCCACGCTGAAAGTCTTCCCGGTGGGGGTCGACTTCGCGATCATCTGTCGAGCAAGTCGACCTTCCAGATGGAGTCCGACTTCACCGGCGAAAGCGGAGCCGCTCACCATCACCAGGGCGACTGCAACCCATCCTGATTTTTTCACAAGACCTCCTTTGCACCTGCCACCTGATGCGGCATGAGCGAGAACCGGAACGGCCACCGAAGGTAGTCGAAAGGACCCCTATATACAAGTAAAATAATCAAGTACTAAGACACTGGCTTTATTCATCTCTTAACCGAGGCTCCGATCCGAGCTGAAATCCCAGGCTCCCCCCCGCTGATCATTCAGGAGCCTGCTCATACTAAAACAGGAACCAGAGCGAGAGCTGAAGGCGGTTGTTCCGCGCCAGCATCCCGTCGGCGTACCGAGTCCGAAGCTGACTCAGCTCGAGCCCGGTCCGAAGCTGGGGAGTCCACCCGCGAAAGACCCCGATGAAGGCGGACTCGGAGCGATCGTAAGGGATCTTGGCGGCGGACGTGCGCCCGCCCGCTCCGGGAGTCAGGCCGGTCACGTTGGAAGAGTGCAGCTGACCGCCGCCGATCGAGAGCCAGGAGCTCCATTCCGTCGGCCCGTGTAGCTGAAGGTTCGCACTGATACTGCGCAGCTGAATCAGCTGAAAGCTTCCGCTCGCGTCGAAGTCGCCGAATCCCCCGTCCAGATTCACCGTACTGGAAGATGCCACGGCAGAGGCGTTCAATGGATTCGAGACGTTGCCCGTCCAGCCCACGAACTGGTCCGCGTAGCCGCGACCCGCGCTCGCCGTCGCCATGAGCGCAACCGTCCCGCCTGGGTCGTGCCCATCGGCCGATGCGACGACCGGCAGCAGGAAGTTCGCGGCCCCCGCCACGGCGGGAAAGTGCAGCAGCTCACCGGCCGCGCCACCCGGTTTCGGAATCGAGACCCGGCGTGCCGTGCCCGAAACCGCCGCGCTCATGGGTTGCGTGCGGTGCTCGGCCGACCCCGCAAGCGCATATCCGGCCGAACGGCCAGTCCCCACCCACCGCGCCCCGACTTCCAGAGCCGGCAGGCCCGAGTCCCGCTGGGGAGGACGGCTCGCGGCGATTCCCCACTGGAGCTTGTCGTACTCGCCCAGGTC
This sequence comes from uncultured Bacteriovoracaceae bacterium, assembly GCA_964372615.1. Taxonomy (GTDB): domain Bacteria; phylum Bdellovibrionota; class UBA1018; order UBA1018; family UBA1018; genus CAYJTX01. The sequence continues at coordinate 17,453 of CAYJTX010000007.1, forward strand.
GGTCGTATGGACGAGGCGGACTTGGGGGCTTCGGATGTACGGCACGCCAGGAGTCGGAGGCGCGCTCGCCGTGCACATGAAATAGAAAGGCTGCCAGGAAAAGAGGGACCAGGCCTGCCCGGCTGTCACGGAAACCCCTCCGTTATCGGCTTGAACGAAGACCTGTCGCGGCCGAACCGTCGGCGAATAGAAGAAGTTCAATTCCGTGTTCGAGGTCCCTGGAGCGGGGTTGAATCCCAGGAAGTCGAACTCCGCCAGGCCCTTGGCCTTCCAGCCCGAGTGCGGGGGCGCCTCGATCCGGAAGGCGAGCTGGGAGTGCCGAAAGGTGAACTGCGCCCGACCGGACCTCCCCGCCACCGCGTCTGAACGCTCGACCGGCGCGTTTCCCACGATCTCCACGAAGCTCCGGGTTGAGTCGTTGATCGCATCCAGCTCCAGCCACCCGCCCGTCGATATTTTCCAGCCGTCTTTCTCCGCCCAGCTCACCCACGCGCGCGCGTCCGCGGCACAGAGAAGCAGTACGGCCGCCCCCATCAGGGATCGCGCGGCGTTCGCGCGCAAGACGAACCTGAAAGTCATTTGCCTCCCTATGAGTCGGTCCAAATGTACCCCCGACTCATAGGGAGGCAAATGACTTTCAGGTTCGTCTTGCGCGCGCTAGTGCGCGGCAGGAGCCCGATCCCTGATCTCCAGACGCTCGTCGATCGTCACCTGCTTGCCCTCGGAGACACTGGTCGTGACGATCTTTTCCATACCCAGGACCTCGTTCACGAGGCGAATCGTGTAGCTACCCACGGGAACCTTGTCGTTTTCAATAGGGGTCCTTTTCGTCCAGCTCTGGCCCCCCACGGTCAGCACCGCGTCCGCGCTCGGTGTAGTCCGGACGGTCAGGAACCCGAACCGGTCCGGCTCCATGGGAACGTCCATCAACCATTCCTTCAACCCGTTGAGCTGCGTGGCCTCCAGTACGAACTCGCGGCGGAAGGCCCGGAAACCCGGGCGCTCCGCCACGAGCTCCAAAGGCGCGTCAAGCGGGACCTGGACCACTGGATTCGCCGAGTCCACCGCGCGACCATTGACCGTCAGATTCGTTCCCGCCCCTCCGGGACTGAGATTGAGGCGAAGAGTGATGCTCTTGCCACCTGCCGCGGTCCCGTCGACGTTCGTGACGGAAACCGCTCCCTGTGTGAAGCGAACGGCGAGAACCTTCTGCTCGCCCTTCTTGAGCGTCACGTCCTGCTCGAACGTGCCTGCGGCCCCTCCGTCGATTTTTACCCGGAATGGAGTGCCTACGGGAATGCCGCCCAGGGTCGCCGGGAGCCTCGAGGCCTTGGGCTGGCCGTTGATCATGACCGACACGTTGGCCGCGTTGCCCTGGAGGACGAGAGTCGCCTCGCTGCCTCCTCCCATGAGATTTCCGAGGAGGTCGGAAAGAATGGGAATGTTGATCCCGAAGGACGGCCCGAAGAGAGCGATCGCGGCAATCGCAGCGGCCGCGAGTCCCACGGACTTTCCGGTACCTCCGGAGGCCCCTGACCCGCCTCCCCCTTTTTGCGAGGGAATTCTCTGCGAGGGGGCGGCCTGGGAGATGCTGGAGCTCCCCAGGGACCGGGCGGAGGCCGGGCGATCCTGAGTAGACGCGGGCCGCGACGCCCCCGTCGGGGTACCCAGCGCGCGCGGCCTCGGTCCACTCGAGGTCTTGAGCTGAGGCGCCATCTCGAGATCGACCTTGGTGCTTGCGGACTCCTTGTCCATGGCGACTTCCTTGGAACGCATCGCCTTGGGCTCGGCGATCGTGGTCGTGTCTTCCTTATGCTCCCCCCGGGATTCGTCGACGGAAGGGGCATCTGGAATGTCATGCGAGAGCAGCTGCTCGACCTTCTCGTTGAGCTTCTGGAGACGCTTTCGGTCCTCGACGATCTCGTTCTTGAACAGATCCTTCCCGACATACGCGAGGTCGCCCGGATTGAAGTCGGGACTGAACTGGTAGAGGAACTTATGCAGCGCCCTCTGCATCTCCTCGCCGTTCTGGTAACGCTTCTCCCGCTGCTTCGCGAGGGCCTTGAGCGAGATGTAATCGAGCTCCTTCGGCACCTTCGGATTGAGCGTCGACGGAGGCTTCACGTGCATGTTGCAGCTCTCGATCAGCTTGAGAACCGCGAGGTCGTTTTCGCCCGCGAAGAGCTTCTTGCCGGTGAGCAGCTCCCAGAGAACGATTCCGAGCGCGAAGAGGTCGCACCTTCCGTCAAGCGGGTCGCCGCTGATCTGCTCAGGCGAAAGGTAGCTCGGCTTCCCCTTGATCACTCCGGCTCGGGTGGCTTCGCTGTTCGTGGTCGCCTTGGCGATTCCGAAGTCGATGACCTTCACCGTGCCGTCGAAGGAGACGATGATGTTCTGCGGGCTGATGTCGCGGTGTACGACGTTCAGCGCCTGACCGGTGATCTTGTCCTTGAAGCTGTGGGCGTAGTGAAGCCCCGACGCCGACTGCTCGATGATGTGCGCCGCAAGCTCGCACGGAAAAGTCTGCTTGAGCTCGTTGAAGCGCGTCTGAAACTGGCGCAGATTCCGCCCGTCGATGAACTCCATCGCGATGTAAGGCTGCTGCTGCTCCTCGCCGAAGTCGTAGAGCTGCACGATGTTGGGGTGGTTGAACCCCATCGTGGTCTTGATCTCCGATTTGAACATCTGGAGGAACTCGTTGTTCGCGCCAAAGCCGGCCTGGATCCTCTTGATGACGAGGAGGCGCCCCGCGCCGTCCGTGGACGCCAGGCGCGCGCGGTAGATCTCGGCCATTCCCCCCTGCGCGATATGGTCGAGCAGGAAGTAACGCCCGAATTTCTTCAGGACATCGCCCATGCAGAACGAAACCTCTCACTGCCTTTTCGGCTGAATGGGCTAAATGTCTGAGTGAAGAGATTTACGCTGGGCCAGCAGGGCTTCGACCTTGCTCACCAAGGTGGCCAAATGAAAGGGTTTCACCAGGATATCCTGAACTCTGCCCCGTAGCCGGTTCACGACCCCCGCGTCCAGGTACGCGCTCATGACCAGGACGGGTGTCTGCTGGTTGTTCCGATCGGCACCGAGGTGCTTGATCACCTTCTCACCCGTGCCTTTGAGGAGTCGCAGATCCAGCATGATGCAGTCGAAATGCTGCCTCTGGAGCTTAATCACGGCATCGCTGGAGGACTGGGCGTAAGCGACTCTGAACCCGTGCTTCTCCAGCCCTTCCAGAAGGGTTACAAGGAGATCGGGCTCGTCTTCCACGACAAGGACCCAGCTCTTGTACGCCGGGTTTCGAACCTCTTGGGACGTCGAATACGCCATACTCCCATTATCCCGCCGAACGGGGGCCGGATTATCAAGTAATTGATAACTCGGGATTTCTTGATAATCGGAACAAGACTTCGATTTAATGCCCCTTTTCGAGCGTCTCCACCAGCTTGGGAATCAGACCCCCGAATCCTCCGTTGGAAAGGACCGCGATCAGGTCTCCCTCACGGCTTTCCGAAGCAAGCTCGCGCACGCCCGCCTCCACGGAATGCATCAGGCGGGCGTCGCGCCCCCGGGCGCGAAGGTCTTCCACGAGCTGCGCGCTCGAGAACTGGTCGGCCGAGGCGATCTTCGACTGGTCGTAGGCCGCCGCGATCAGAACCCGATCCGCCGAGTCGAAGGCTTCAGCGTAATCCTTCTGGAAGATCTTCCGGCGGGAAGTGGCGCTTCTCGGCTCGAAGACGGCTACGAGCCGGCGGGAGGGGTGCCGCGCCCTCAAGGCCGCCAGCGTCTCGCGAACGGCGGTCGGGTGGTGCGCGAAATCGTCGATCACCGTCACGCCGCGCACCGTGGCCCGCTCCTCCTGCCTCCGCTTGACGCCGCGAAATCGGGCGATGGCCTGGCGCACGGAATCAGAATCGAGACCCAGCTCCCGACACTCGATCCAGACCGCCAGGGCGTTGAGCGCGTTGTGACGGCCCGCGAGCGGCATCGTCAGCGAGGCGACCGACCGACCGCCCTCCAGAATCTCGAAGGAGGTTCCACCCGACCCCTCGGCAAGACCAGCGACCGAGAGACGCGCGCCCGACCCTGCGGTGGACCCGTAGCTCAGAAGCTCGACTGCACGGGCCCGCGCGACCGCGGTGCGCACCGTTTCGTAGTCGAGGCAGGCGATCAGCCGTCCCCCGGGTCGGATGCGATCGATCAGGCCGTCGAACGCGCGGCAAACAGCCGCCAGATCCGGATAGATGTCCGCGTGGTCGAACTCGATCGACGTCAGGATGACGTCGTCCGGGCGGTAATGGTTGAACTTGGGACCCTTGTCCCAGAACACGGTATCGTACTCGTCGCCCTCGAGAACGAAGAGTCTGCCCTCCTCCACTCCGGGAACGTGAAACGCGTAAGGCAGATCGGCCGGAATCCCTCCGATGAAGTAGGCCGGATCTCGACCCGCGCTCGCGAGGACGTGGGCCAGAAGGCTGGTCGTCGTGGTCTTGCCGTGCGTGCCAGCGACGACGAGGTTGCGGGTGCGCTCCAGAAAGAGCGATTCCATCGCTTCTGGAAGCGACGTGTAGGAGTAGCCGCCGGCGATCGCGGCGCGTGCCTCCGGATTGACCGCCGGGATGACGTTTCCGATCACGACGAGGTCAGGCCGCCCGACGGCCGTGAGGTTCTCGGGCCGATAGGTATCGAAGAGCGTGACGCCCGCCGCCCTGAGCACGTCGCTCATGGGCGGGTAGACGTTCTGGTCGCTTCCCGTGACTTTCACGCCGCGCCGGCGCAGAAACGCCGCGAAGGCCCCCATCAGCGTCCCGCAGACGCCGATCACGTGAACGTGGCGAAGAGACTCCAGGCTCGGAAGCATGCCCTAGTTTAGCAGATCCTGGCGGATCGCCCGATGGAACTCCGCGCGATACTCCCGAATCAGTTGGTTCTCACGCGACGGATGCACCCGATTCGACAGGAGTGCAACGGCTACGCCCGCCTCGGGGTCGAGCCAGAGAGAGGTACCCGTGAAGCCGAGGTGGCCGACCGACGCCGAAGAAAACGCTCCTCCGGTGGAACCTCCGTCCGTCGGCGTATCCCATCCGAGAGTCCGCCCGCAGCCCGCCGGAGTCGAGACGCGACTCCAGGCCGCGGAGCGCGTCTCCCTCCCGACGACCCTCCCCTGCAGCCATTCCGACGCGAACACCATGAGATCGGCGGCGCGGCCGAAGGCGCCCGCGTGCCCCCCATAACCGCCCATCGCCCAGCAGTTGTCGTCCTGGACCTGGCCCTGAAGCACGCCCCCCCGCCACGGGCAACGCTCGGTTGCGGCGCAGTTCTTGTCCCTACCCGCTTCCACGTCGCGTTCAACCCGTCGATAGGAGGCACCCGCGATTCCGAGCGGACTCCAGACGTGGCGCTCGACGGCCTGGTCCAGCGGAATCCCGAGCAACTCCTCCAGGGCGAAACCCAGGAGCAGAAAAGTCAGATCCGAGTACACCGCGCGCTCGCCCGGCCTGGCCTCCGGCGCTGTCGTGGTTACGAGCCGTCGCATCTCCCGCTGCCGCTCCTCCACCGTAATCGACCAGAGGGGAGCCGGAGAGAATCGCGCCCTCAAATCCTCCCAGAGCGGTTTCCACCACGGGAGACCCGCCGTGTGGGAGAGCAGATGACTGAGCCGGATGTCCTTCGTCGGCCAGTCCGGAAGCAGCGCCTGTAACGGAGTCGTCCAGTCGATCCAGCCCCGCTCCACGAGCCGGGCCGCAAGAGTCGCCGTAGTGAATATCTTCGTGACCGATGCCAGATCGAAGATCGTTCCGATCTGCATCGGCTGCGGCGAGGGATCGGAGCGCCTCAGCCCGAGCGCCGTCGCGCGAAACTTTCCCGGCTCTCTCCGGTCCCAGACCGCGGCGACGAATCCCGGAGCGACCCCCTTTGCGACGCCTTCGGCGAGCGCCCGATCCGCGGCGGGGGCGTTCCAGGGCGCTTGCTCAAGAGCATCCGCGGTCATGCTCCGAGCGTCGCCGCGCGAGAAGAGCCGGTCAATGCGAAATCGGTTTTCTTGCCCGCACCCCGATCACTTCTGCCCAGGAAGGCAGGATCCTACCGAGAGGGGCTCGGCTCAGGACCCCCCTTCCGGAATCCTCGCCGAAGCCCCTCGTGGCCAGGATCTGGAGCCCCGCAGTCCGGCAGAGCTCGCTTACTTTCGAAAGATTGAAGAGGCGAATCCGGTCGCCGAAGTGGTCCTCGGGGTAGGCTCCGAGTCCCGCGACATACTTCCCCGAGAGGACGCGCAGGCGGTTTCGCAGGCTGCCCAGGTTGGCGACGCTCGCGACGAAGACCCCGCCCGGCGCCAGGACCCGAGTCACCTCGCTCAGGACGAAGCGAGTGTCGTAGACATGCTCGAGGAGCCTTCCGGCGTGAACGGCGTGAAATTCCCCGTCGGAAAACGGCAGCGTTTTCTCGATGTCGGCGACTACCACGCGCAGGCCCTTTCCGCGCGCGACCCGCGCCGCCGCCTCGTTGAGCTCAACGCCGATGACCTCGTTGTTCGCTTCCGCGATCGCGAGCGAAATCCGTCCGCCACGACAGCCCAGATCCAGAACCCGCCTGCCACGGCCGACGGACTCGAGCACGAAGGCGAGCCTTCCCGGCGAATCCCCTCCCAAGGCCTCCCCCAACGCTTCCAATGAAATTCCATCCGTCCTCGCCAGATGCTCTTCCAGGCGCATGTCCGTCCCCCCTCAGATCACCGCGGTCTCGCGAACGAGCTTTCCGGCCGCGAAGCGACTCCCGGCGAGCTCGGCGGCGTCCAGCGTCTCGAATCGTCCCTTTGCCATCAGCTCCGCCAGAACCACGCCAGCCGTATGGCTGTGCATCACTCCGTGGCCCGAGAAAGAGTGGGCCTCGAGGACTCGCCCCGAACGGCCCGCGTCGCCGGCTTCGACTCGCCCGATGATCGCGCTGTCGTCAGGCGAGACTTCGTACTGCCCGGCCCAGCCGGTGAGATGCTTCAGCCTCTCGAACGCGCTCGAACGCTCGTAGAGCGCGGGCCAGATCCGTTCCATGAAGAAGGCCTCGGAGTCGTAGTGGTAGTTGATGCCACGGGGCTCGCCGTGATCGCAGTAACCGCCGAGCCCGTTCATGGCCTCGGGATGGAAATAGACCCCCGTCGTATCGATGATCATTCCGTAGGGCGTCAGATCGACGTCCCGGCAGTCGAAGATCGAGACCTGCCGGCGGGTCGCGTGGACGGGCGACTCGTAACCCAGTCGCCGCGCGGCCTCGCCCGCCCAGGGCCCGGCGCAGTTCACCACGCGCTCGGCCCGGTACTCGAGCTTTCGCGAAGGGACCGAGTTTCCTCGTCCCGTGAGTACCTCGAGCTTCTCCTCCGAAGTCGGCTGCCGCTCCAGCCGCTCGCAGAGGACTCGCGCGGGCCCCCCCCCCGCGGGCGGAACCGCTGTCAGCTGCGTGCTGGCGGCGAAAATGTCCCCCGTCTCCCGGGCGCGCGCACGAAAGTGGCCTTTGAGAAGGTTCGGATTCACCAGCCCGTCGCGCGGGGCGAAGAGCGCGCCGGCGATGCCGTCCGTCTTGTCGAGAAACGGAACCCGTCGCCGAAGCTCGGAGACGTCCCAGCTCTGGACCTCCCAGCCCATCGCCTGCTGCTGCTCGCGCGCCTTGAGCGCGCCGGGAAACTTCTCCGGCGACTGCAGCCAGAGGTAGCCACAGGCGCGGTACCCCACGTCCTCGGCGACGGATTCGAGGTAGTCGATCGTGTGTTGCGACATCTGAATGTTGATGGGTTGGTTAAGCGTCGCGCGAACTCCGCCCGCGTTCATCTCGGAGCTGCTCAGCGACCCTTCGAGATCGAAGTCAATCGCGCGCACCCTGCCGCCGCCCAGCCGAGCCGCGTGCCACGCGACGCTGCTCCCGATGAGGCCGGCGCCGACAATCAGGATATCGACGGACTCGACTTGCTGAGTCATGAGGGCCAAAAGTCGCTTTCCGGGCTGGAAAAGTCAATTATTCAGATCACCACATCTGGGTCGTGTAGGTCTCCGAGATGATCTTGGGCTTGCCCTGCTCCTCGGCGACGAAG
>CAYJTX010000008.1:0-10711 GCA_964372615.1 uncultured Bacteriovoracaceae bacterium
TGTGGAGGGGCAGTGGCAAATGCGGTGGCCCCTTCGCGGGAAGGCTCCTGTTTTCTCTGGAGGCCAGAAGAACCCAATGACCTAACGAAGGAGTGCTAACTGACTCCAATTTCTACCGGACCGAGTGAAATCGCGACGAGAAACCCCGCCGCGCCGGCGAACCCGACTGTGGCGACGACCCGATCGAGAGGCCCCACCTAGACATCATGATGTCTAGTCCTTTTTCGCGACTGCCTCAATCTTGACGGCCTCGACTTGAATCACGAGGTCGACGTCTTCGCCGACGACGAGACCGCCCTGATCGAGCGTCTTGTTCCAGTTGATGCCGTAGTCCTTGCGGTTGACCTTCGCCTTCGCGGTGAACCCCGCGAGCGTCTTACCTTCGAGGCCCGGGCCGGAGCCGAGGAACTCGACTTCCCATTTCGTGGGCTTGGTCACGCCGCGCATCGTGAGATCGCCTTCCAGAACAAAGCTGCCCTTCTTCTTGCCCTTCGCGAACCTCTTGCCTTCGAAGGTCAGCGCCGGGTGGTTGTCGGCGTCGAAGAAGGCGTCACTGCGAAGGTGCTTGTCGCGTTTCTCGTTCTGGGTATTGATGCTCTCGGTCTTGATCGAGAACTTCACCTTGGCCTGATCCGGGGATTTCTCATCGAAGGTGAAGGTGCCTTCGAACTCGTTGAACGACCCGGAGATCCTGCTGAAGAGGTGGCGAACCGTGAATCCCACGTTGGAATGCGAGGGGTCGACCTTGAAGTCGGCGGCCTGGGCCGCCGCTCCAAGAACCCACAGGCAGGCCAGGGAAATTGCGATCTTTTTCATAGGAAGCTCCTTTTCGAGTGCACCAGTCTACCTAGGATCAGAGGTAATGCTGAAGCGTTTTCTTGCGAAATTCCGACGGCGTCAGGTCTGGGTGAGCGCTCCCGACCGCATCGCGCCAATCCTGCAGCGCGGCCCCGTCGGCACCGGGCCGAAGCAGCAGGACCCGATCGCAGAGGTCCAGAAGCTCGGCCGCCTGGTGAGCGATCAGCCAGACAAGTCTCTCCTCCCGCTTCCACCGCGCGAGAAGCGCGCGAGCCCCCTCCATCGCACGAAGGTCGAGCCCATCCAGCGGCTCGTCGAGGAGGAGGATCGGCTTGCGGCAGAGATCGGCCGCGACCCAGGTTAGCTTGCGGCGCGCGCCCTGGCTCAGACGACCGATGAACCTGCCCCGCTCGGCGACCGAGATGCCGAGCAGGTCCCAGGCATCGGTCTCGTTTACACGCGAGCCTCCCGGCTCGACGGCCCCGTCACCTGCCGCCGCCCGCACCCATTCGACGCCGTAGAGGAATTTCGGGAACACCAGGAACTCGGAAACATGGTGAACTCTGAGGCTCGGAACGAGGGCCGACCCGTCGATCCGCGCCTCGCCCGAGAGGGGATCGCAGAGGCCCGCGAGCGTGCGAAAGAGGGTGCTCTTTCCGGTTCCGTTGGGAGCCGCGAGCAGGTGGATGCCCGGGCCGAACGTCACCCCGTCGCTCGGGCTATCGAGCCGAAAGAGCGGCTTCGCGCCGGAATGCCCGGCGCGATAATCATGGAACGAGAGCGTCTTCATGGAATGCCTCGGCGCTCTTCAGGCGCCAGCGAACCGCCCCCGGCATCCGGGAAGCGAAATAGAGAACCGCGACTCCGGCCCAGAAAGAGCTGCCGGCGATCAGGCCCGCCAGGGCCCCAGCCCCGAGCGAAACCGCGTGAACCAGCACCGGGCGACCGGAATCGCCCTCGAACGCGGCCGCGGCGGACCAGACGCAGGCGACCGCTCCCTGCCAGGCCGCGAGCGCCCAAGGCGTGCCCGCCTCGGTCCCCCAGACGAGCCATCGCGCCACGCCCACGACCCCGCAGGCCAGCACGGACGCCGGCACGTGTGCGGCCCAGAGCCCGACGATGAACTCACCGGCCGCGCGCGTGGGCCGAAGTCCCAGAGCCACTCCCCGCCAGCCGGGCATCGCGTAGAGCGCCCGCTGAATCCCGAGGGTGACGACCACGACCCAGAGCGCCTCGGCGCCGGGCGGAAGAACCGCTCCGAGCGCTGCGGCTGCTGCGATCGACAACCAGTAAGCGCCGCTGCGGAGCTCCTGGATGAAAACGAGGCGGCCCACCGGCGGAAGCCACTCCCCAAACCCCTTTGCCACGGCGCCCAGCGGATTAAACGACCCGACAAGCAACGAGGAGTCGAGCCATGCGAAGAGAGCAGGAAGGACCAGGGAGGCCACCACGCAGCCCCAGGCCAGAGCCGAGCCGGCCTGCGTCGCCGGCGAGTCTGCCGGAACCGGGAGCAGCCCGAGAACCCCGAAGGCGATCGCCCCGTAGGTCGCGGCCAGTAGAAGCCAAACCGCCAGATGCGCGCGCACCCAGCGAAGGACGTTCAGCAGCCAAAGACGGAACGGAAGGCGCACCATGCGACCTGCGATGTCAATGCGCCAGAGTCGGCTTGTTCACGGACGGAACGCCCTGCGCGACCTGCGTGACCTGCATGACCTCGAAATCCAGGAGCGCTTCGCCTTCCTTCGATCCGGAAGAACCCATCCAGGAAACGACGAATCGGTGCTGGCCGAACTGGGCGATCGGAAAACCCCCGAAGCGGAAGACCGCCTTCATCCGGCGCTGGTCGGCGGGAACCTGCATGTCGCCAGAGCCGACGAGGGCCTGCTGCCCGTCGGGAGTCAGCAGGTGAATGAACATCTTTCCGACGGCCGCGACTCCGTCGGTTCTTTCCAGTGCCAGAGCGATGACAAGCGACTGCACGGTAATGGGAATCTGAGGGGTTCGGATCTCCTCCACGACATCGAATACCGAGAGATTTCCGGTCTGCTGGTCAACGGAAGCTCCGATCGAAAGGCTCGCGAAATTCAGCTTGAGAGTCATGGGCCAAAATTCGCATGAAAGCCCACCTTTCGCTCTGAATTTAGACCGGACCGCCGTTTTTACTGCGATGCGTTATATGGTTTCCGCTCTCGGAACCCCTCAAGCGCTGGATTCTAGCTCGTGGACTTCACCTCGAGGTTGATGGAGAACCCCCCCATGGATCCGGCATACGACTACGATTTCGCGATCGTCGGCTCCGGCTTCGGAGGAAGCGTCTCGGCGATGCGGCTCGCGGAGAAGGGGTACAAGGTCGGTGTCATCGAGCGGGGTAAGCGCTTTCGCGCCGAGGACTTCCCCCTCACCAACTGGGACATCCGTAGGTATCTCTGGATGCCGCTGCTCAAGTGCTTCGGCATCCAGAACATGAGCCTCTTCCGGAACGTGCTGATCCTGAGTGGCACGGGCGTAGGTGGCGGGAGCCTCGTCTACGCGAACACGCTCCTTCAGCCCGGCGACGAGTTTTTCAACGCCCCTGCGTGGAAGGGCCTCGCCGACTGGAAGACGGAGCTGCAGCCCCACTACGACACCGCCCGGCGGATGCTCGGCGTGACCACCAATCCCTACCTCACCGACGTGGATCACAAGCTCCGCGAAATCGCCGTCGAGATGAACCGAGGAGACACGTTCCGCCCCTCGCAGGTCGGGGTCTACTTCGGGGAGCCCGGCAAGACGGTCGCCGACCCCTACTTCGGCGGAGAGGGCCCGGACCGCACGGGCTGCCTCTACTGCGGCGCCTGCATGGTCGGCTGCCGGCACGGCGCGAAGAACACGCTCGACAAGAACTACCTGTACTTCGCCGAGAAGAAGGGGGCGGAGGTTCTGCCCGAGACCAACGTCCGGCTCATCCGCCCCATCGCGGGCGGGGAAGGCTACGAGCTCGAGGTCGAGCGCTCGACCGCGTGGTTTCTCAAGAATCGCCGCGTGATCCGCGCGCGCAAGGTCGTGCTCGCGGCCGGCGTGCTGGGCACTCTGCATCTGCTCTTTCGCTGCAAGAACGTCTTCCGGACGCTGCCCAAGGTCTCGGACCGCCTGGGCGACGAGGTCCGCACGAACAGCGAGGCGCTGGTCGGAGTGACCTCCCGCCACGTCGACCTCAAGAAGCCGTTCACGGACGGGATCGCGATCAGCTCGATCTTCCACCCCGACAAGGACACTCATGTCGAGCCGGTCCGCTACCCCAAGGGCGCCGACTTCATGCGGATTCTCGCGGCGCCGATGGCCGACGGCGCCCACTGGCTCATGCGCCCGCTGCGGATGTTCGCGGCGATGTTTCTGAGACCCCTGGATACGATGCGCCTGGTGAGCCGCATGCGCTGGGCGGAGACGACGGTCATCTTTCTGGTCATGCAGACGCTCGACAACAAGATGCGGTTCCGTCTCGGGCGGGGCTTTCTCACGCTCTTCCGCCGCCGGCTGCGGACGGAGGCGGAGCCTGGCGCTCCCGCGATCCCGACCTACATCCCGGTCGGCAACCAGGTCGCCCGGCGTTTCGCTGAAAAGATCGACGGCATCCCCCAGAGCGCGGTCAACGAGGTGCTCCTCAATATTCCCACGACGGCGCACATCCTGGGCGGCTGCGCGATCGGGGCGGGCCCCGACCGCGGCGTCATCGACTCGAGCCACCAGCTTTTCGGCTATCCCGGCATGTACGTCTGCGACGGATCGGCGATTCCGGCCAACCTCGGCGTCAACCCGAGCCTCACGATCACGGCGATGACCGAGCGGGCGATGACCCGGATCGCGCCGAAGGGTTAGTTAGAAAGTCGCCGTGAATCGGGTCAGCGTCCCGGGCACCGCCGGCTGGCTCCCACAGATGGAGCTGGCGGTCGTCCCTGCGATTTCCGACGAGTCCCAGATCGCCCCGCCCGTGGACGTGGCCGAGTCCCGGTGGGTCACCAGCGTATTCCATGACTGCGCGAACCCTTGGATTTTGGCGTCATTGCCTCGCATCCAGTCCCTGAAGCGAGCTTCGATGTTGCCGCACACCGTCTGGCCGGTCGGATCACCACCCGCCCGCCTCCTGCACTCGGCGAACCCGGCCTGATAATTCGCCCTCGTGGCGCAGGAAACATGGATCGCGAACTGGAGCTTCCGGTAGCTGTAGGAAGCCCTGCTGAATCGAAGGGACGGCAGGTTTCGGGAGTCGGATGGATTTCCGTCAATCGCGGCGGAATAGGCATCATCGACCGTGCTGTAGGCGCTCTCGCACCGGTTTATCAACGCGTTCACCGACGGCCCCGCGCCCGGATTGAATATGACGCTCGCTCCCTCCTGGTTGACATTGCCCCGAACCATGTCCCGGGGATTCAAGGCGAGAGCTGACTCGGTCGCGCTGATGCAGTCCGACATTCTCGGGTCCTGCCGCTCGCGGGCCTCTCGGATAGCCGCGAGCTGATCCAGCGGGACGAGGTCACGGCACTGGGCCGGCGGCGTCGCGGCCGGCGCACCCGGATAGCTGAGGCAGCGATTGCACTCATCCCGGGAGATCACCTCACCGCTGCCGAAACACAGGGACTGGCACGAGTAGACGCGGTCGTAGTGTCGATTCGGCATGCCCCGGGTCGTCGTGGTGTCCTCTGTTTCCACTCCCGAAGCTCCCGTCGTGGAGGGATGCGTGCTGTCCGGGTGATTGTGGGTGCCGTGGCTCTGGTCGTCGCAGCCGCGACCCGGCCCAAGCGAGCTCGACAGGTGCATGAACTCGTGCGCAAGCGTGCTCGCGGAAAACATCCCTCCTGGAAGCACCGAGATCGCGTGGTTGTCCGCAGAGGCGAAGGCGCCCCGTTGTTCCGACCCGCGGCTGACTTCGGCGCTTGGACAGCGGATATTGATGCCTCCCCGGGCCACGTGATGCGAGAGAGTTTCCCGGAGCATGGCCAGCAGCGCCCGGTTCGGAAACGGTCCGAACGTTCCGTCCTCTCTCGCGACGTGTGGGTTCGATCGGGCCGAGTCCGCCGGTCCGAAGCAGGTCATGAGCTTTGAGACCTCGCCGTGAAAGGACTGTACGACGTTGTCGATTTCGTCGTCCCTGGAATCGCAGGCGAAGCAGCCCCGGGGATCCGACCCCGATAGCACCGGCCCGGAGACTGTCGGCCGACAGCTCCCGCACCAGGAAACCACCGGATCGCCCTCGCCGTCGCCTGTCGGCAACGCGGAGGCCGACGGGCAGCTCGGGGGTTCTCCCGAGCTCATGGCGCAGGACGAGCGGGCAGGACGAGGGCCGCAGGTCGCGCGGTCGATGACAATCCCCGTTCCGGTAAAATGCTCGGTAGCCGTGTCGCAGACGAGCGGGCCCACGGTCTGCGCGACGGCGACCGCGGTCGTGCGGAACGAGCCCTCCAACCCTGCGACATAGGTCCTGCACGAGGCGGCCCGACCGACGTTGGCGGGAGAGGCCAGCAGGCAGGCCAGATACCTGTCCCAGTAATCCTCTCCCCACCCCTGCCCTGGGGCCGCTGCGGCAAGCGCCGCGAGGAGCGGTGCCGTCAGGCCGCGCCAACCGCGCCTACTCGACGACGAGCGAGTCATAGCTCACCGCCTTCTTTCCGCCGGTCACATGACGAGTGATCTTGCGGGCGCGCGCGCCGGGGGGGGTCTCCTCCTCCTGGATCAGGGCCCAGCTTCCAGCGCGATCGCTCCTTTCAAAGGTGGAGCGAACCGTATTCCCGTTCTTGTCCAGGATCTCGGTGAAGCGCTCATCTGGAGCTCCGTCGAAGTTCACATCCCAAGTTCGAACCGAGCGCCCGTCCAGGTAGGAAACGACCTGATCCGGCTTCCCATCCCCGTTCCCGTCGCTCGCGATCTCGGTGAAGCGTCCGTCGGCGTCCACCTTTCGCCAGGTGTCGATCTTCCCATCGCCGTCGAGATCGAGCTCCAGCGCTCGGCTGGTGATCGCGCCGACGACCGGCGAGACCGAACCTTTCAACCGGGCCGGCTTGGAGCGCTCTCCCGCTCCCAAGTGGGCGCCCCACAAGCCAATCGACACCAGAATCGCCGAAAACACTGTCTTATTAATGGCACACCCCTCAGCGACCACGACCAAGCCGTAGCACCCTTCATGATACTGTCCGCAGACCGCCCCAGACTAGTGTGGCGCGAATGACCCACCCGCTTACAAGCGCTTCTCTCGGAAAAACCGGGAGAGGATCTCGCCACACTCGCGATCGTCCACCCGCTCGACCCGAAAACGGTGGTTCAAGCGCGAGTCCGCGTGAAGCTCGTAACCCAGGCTGAGCGCGCCGCCTTTGGGATCAGCGGCGCCGTAGACGACCCGCTCGACGCGAGCCTGCTGGCAGGCGGCCAGGCACATGGGGCAGGGCTCGAGCGTGACGTAGAGCTCACAACTTTCGAGCCGCCAGCCGCCCACCGCCTTGGCTGCGTCCCGGAGCGCCAGAAGCTCGGCGTGGCCCAGAGGATCGCCGCTTTTCTCTCGGCGATTTCGCCCACGCCCCACGATCTCGCCGTCGCGCACGACGACCGCACCCACGGGAACCTCGTCGTCTCCGGCCGCTTCCTCGGCCAGACGAAGGGCCTCCCGAAGCCAGGGGGTGTTTGACGTGCCCCGCTCCGCGGGATTAAATTGGGTCATATGCTCGGGTTTCGGGTTGCCTGGAAAATCGTCGCGTGTTCGATCCTTTGGACATTTTCCGCGCAGGCGTCGGCACCACCGCAATCTGCCCCAGCAGCGACTGAGGCGCAAGCCTCGCCCAAGCCGGCGACCGCGAAGCCAGCCAAGACGAGGGCCGCCCCGCCGCCTGGAAAGGCAAATGCGTCCCATCTCGCGAATGGCCTGGGAGACCCCTTTCCGAAGAGCACCTTCACTCCGCGGCCGAATTTCTCGCTCCTGCCGAAGAGCGTAAATCGAGTCGAGCTGAAAAAGACCGATCCCACGCCTCCTCAGCCTGTCGTGGTCGGGGCGCCGCGACAGAAGGGAAAGCCTCCGGCCACGACCTTCCACCTGTCGCAGGAAGGAAAGGTTCTCACCCTTTCCTTCGTGGCGAACGACCCGAACTTTGACCTGAATCTCCGCAAGCCGCTCAGCATCCATATGGACTCCGACGAGCACCTCGAGCTCGAGCCCTCGATCATCAGCCACGTCGACTGGCCAAAGCAGGGCAACTCGCTGACCATCAAGATGAAGGGAGCCGCGGCGGGGCAGAACAACGTCGTCCTCGGCAAGGCCCACTACACGATCTGCCACAAGACGACGCATAACTGCCTGAAGGCGGGGGCGCGGTTCGGGATCGACGTTCAGCCCTAGCCCGCCCTTGTCACCTTCGGGGAATTCTCCAATACCTCGAGCTTCGTCGTCTGCAGCTCCGTCAGGCGCCGCATGAATTCCTCCTGGCTCATGAGATAGCGCGAGGAGGTGTAGAGCGACGAGATCCGGCGCAGCCGCTCGGTTACCGCGCGCAGGGTGCGCTTCTGGGGCTTTCCAAGCCCAGCGAACTTGACGCCGATACCCTTCGGATGAGTGACCGCGCTCTGGGTCCGCCAGACGACCGCTCCGGCGCAGCTCATGGCGTGGCCGAACATCGTGAACTCGACCATGACATTCTCGTCTTGAATCAACTCGACACGCAGCTTGAGAAAGCAGCCGCTCCCCGAGATGTCGAGGATCTCGCAGTCCAGACGCGCGCCATCGCCGGAGCGAACCAGGTGGGCGGGCACGGACAGCTTGTAGCGAGGATCGCTCTCCCACCACCGGATCTTCGGCAGGAAGTAAGGGACGCGCACCTCGCGGCCCACGCGAAAGACGAGGCCCCCCAACGCGACCAAGCCCACGAAGAAAGCGACTCCCTTGTGGTGGCTCTCGCCGTAGTCGGCGGCCAGGATCGCGTTCGCATAGAGCGTGAGGGCGATCGAGAACAGGAAGACGTACCAGGCCCAGCGACGCATCTCCCAGAAGCCATAGCCGGCGAGCATGCTGATCCCGCTGAGGAGATAAAAGGTCGGCGAGAGCAGAATGCGCATGCAGTTGGGCGCCGGGATGTCGAAAAGCAGGGCCGCCGCCACGAGGTAGACGAGCGGAAACGCGAGGTATCCGACGGCCGTGGACTTGAGAAATTTGGATGTGTAACGCTTCATCGAGCGGGTCCGACTTACTCTTATCGAACGCTTTCAGGTGCCGATCAACCTCTCCCGCACCCGCCCTGCCAGCTCTGACTCTTGTGGGGGGCGCCGCAACGCGCTATCGAAGGGAAATGGCATCTCAAGACGGTCTTTTTTCTGTTCCCCTTCCTGTGAACGATCCCATTCGGCCGTACGCTCCGGGCGATGCCCACCGGGCCTCCCTGAAGCGCGCCCTCGATGCCATGGCCAGGGAACGGCTTGAGATCCCATGCGTGATCGGCGGCCGCGAGGTTCGGACAGGACGAAAGCGTACCGTGGTGATGCCCCACTCCCACCGTGAGATCGTGGCGGAGTTCCACCTCGCGGGACCGGCGGAGCTCGGCTCCGCGGTCGAAGCCGCCCGCCGCGCCAAAGCCGACTGGGAGAGGCTGCCCTGGCAGAGCCGCGCGGCGATCTTCCTCAAGGCTGCGGATCTGCTCGCGGGTCCCTGGCGCGATCGCATCAACGCCGCCACGATGCTCGGCCAGTCCAAGAACGCGTTTCAGGCCGAGATCGATTCCGCATGCGAGCTGATTGATTTCCTTCGCTTCAACGCGTTTTTCTACCAGGAGATCCTGAAGCAGCAGCCGATCTCCGGGCCCTCCGTGTGGAATCGCCTCGACTGGCGCCCGCTCGAGGGATTCGTGGCGGCCATCACGCCGTTCAACTTCACGGCGATCGCGGGCAACCTCGCCGCCGCGCCCGCGATGCTCGGGAACACCGTGCTCTGGAAGCCCTCAGACACCCAGATGCTCGCTGCGTACCATACTTACCTGCTCTTCAAGGAAGCAGGCCTCCCCGACGGCGTCATCAATTTTGTGCCGGCCGACGGCCTGGAGTTCGGGAAGCACGTCCTGTCCCAGACCGATCTCGGCGGAGTGAGCTTCACCGGCTCGACCGCCACCTTCCAGTGGATCTGGAAGACCGCCGCCGAGAACCTCGCGACATACAGGAGCTACCCGAGATTGGTCGGCGAGACCGGCGGAAAGGACTTCGTCTTCGCCCACCCGTCGGCGGATCCCGCGGTGCTCGCGAAGGCGCTCGGGAGAGGCTCCTTCGAGTTTCAGGGCCAGAAGTGCTCGGCGGCCTCGCGGGCCTACGTCCCGAAGAGCCTCTGGGCGAAGCTGCGCGAGCGCCTGGTGGAAGACGTGAAGGGTATTCGGATAGGCGACGTCCGGGACTTCCGCTGCTTCATGAACGCGGTCATCGACGAGCGCTCCTTCAAGAAAATCATGGGCTACGTGGACACCGCGCGGACCGCGCCCGGGGTGAAGGTGCTCACCGGAGGCAAGGGCGACGCGAGCGTCGGCTACTTCGTGGAGCCTACTGTTCTCGAGACCAGCGATCCCAAGTCCCGGACGATGGTCGAGGAGATCTTCGGACCGGTGCTCACCCTTTACGTCTACGACGACGCGCGACTCGACGAGACCCTCGAGCTTTGCGACTCGACTTCGCCCTACGCGCTCACCGGCGCGGTGATCGCCCAGGATCGGGGCGCCATCGAGCACCTGGCGGCACGGCTTCGCCACGCGGCCGGAAATTTCTACGTCAACGACAAGCCTACGGGCGCCGTCGTCGGCCAGCAGCCCTTCGGGGGGGCCCGGGCCTCAGGCACAAACGACAAGGCGGGCAGCCCCCTCAACCTCTACCGGTGGCTATCTCCGCGCTCGATCAAGGAAACTCTCGTTCCACCTACTGATTTTCG
>CAYJTX010000008.1:10811-25416 GCA_964372615.1 uncultured Bacteriovoracaceae bacterium
CTTCGCTTCGGCTGTTCCACCGCCGACGTCGAAAGGCACCTCAGCTGCTACTACGGGGCCGCCACGCCCGCGCCGAACCGCGTGATCACGGACGTCGGCCGGGCCCTGGTGCTGAGGCGGGTGCAGGAGCGCGCGATGGAGAAGCTCATCCTGGAGCGGGCGGCGGCGAACCGGAATCGATCCTCGGCCTGGCCTCCCAGCGCCTCGCTCAGTTGTCTTCCGGGAAACACGCCCGACATCGGAGCGCTCTACCGGAACCTCCCCGCCGAGCAGCCCACCGACAACATGATCACGAATCCGTACTATGACGAAGTGACTCGCCTCAATGCGATCGGATATCCCGACGCCATGCGCACGCTCCAGAAGTTCCGGGCCGTGGGCAACACGCTCACGTCCGGCAATCTGGTTCGAGCACTTCTCTTCTCCGATCAGATCGATGAGTGGCAGCAGACGGAATGCGCGACCGCGGCGCAGCAGGCGGCCTCCCGATGCGTGGACCTGGACAACCAGGAGAGTCGGCTCAACCGCTCCTATCCCGCGCTCTTCGGTCCCGGAGTGGATCGCGCCCCGCTGAGGTCCGCCGTCCAGGAGGTGCTCGCCGCGCGCGTGACCGGAAACGACACCGGAGTCGCGTCGGTGCGAACCGCGCGGGGCAGGGCGCGCTACCAGGCGGGCCTGGAGAACACGGATCTCAGCGAGCTCGAGAAAGAAGTCGCCGACAACCTTTCCGCCGCCCAGCTGGGCGATCCGGCCGAAGCGGGCGTGGTGATGGAACGCCTTCGTGCCGCGCGCACCGGACTCAATACCGCCATCACGTCCGTCCGGGACGGCTACGTCGCTAGCCTGGACGCGTCCGCCGCTCGCGTCTGCTCGAAGTCGCTCGAGGATTTCATCCGCGAGGACTCCAACGTCGTCCGGCAGGCGCTGGCCGATTCGTCGGAGCCGGAGCGGGGCCTGATGCGGGCGGTACTCTGCGAGTCCAACTTCGCCACGGCGAACACCCATGACCGAACGAGCTGCTATGGCGTGAACTTCACGACCGGGAGCGGGGGAGAGCGCGTGACGCGCGTGGGACGGGCGCGCTCAGGCTTCCCCTACGGCTCCAATAACGCCTACGAGATCGTGACGCCGCCCAACCCACCGGGCGGTCCGTCCACGGTGCGAATGACGCTGAAGATGGTGTCGAACATCCCGGAAGAGGACACGCCCGAAGACACGAGCGTGACCCCGCCCATACCCGCGCGGCCCGGCGCCCGGACGCTCAGAGCCCGGATGCAGCAGACGGCGCAGAATTTCTTCAACTGCCAGACGGGAGGGGGGACTCCTCCGGTCACGAGCCTCAATGTGGGCACGCCGCCCGCGTTCCCGGTCGAGGGGATGCCGGCGGTGGCAAGCTGTCCGCCCGGTGGGGCCAGCATGCGGACTCCGCCCGTGCAGTTCGAGATCGGCTTCGCCTCCGCTCCCGCCATGACTGATGTGCAGAGTAAGGCCGCAGCCGCCTGTCGAGATAACACGATCCCTTCCGCGGATACCTGGACGACGTGCTCCCCACTTGTCCCGAGGGTGACGCTCCACCGCTGCTACAACGCGGACCTGCCCGCGGCGAGCCGATCGGACTGTCGCGCGATCCGCGAGTTCCGGGTCGGGCAATGCGTCGAAACCGTGGACATGCGTAGACGCGCCGGGGCCGGCAGCACCGGAGACGCGCGCTGGGGCAGCGATATGGACGATTATCTCGAAAACGTCTCCCGGCCGACCCCCGACCCCGAGCCGCCGGCGGCAGCTGATCCGACCCGCGATGCGGCGGTGAGCGCCTGCGCGACCGAGGCGGACGAATGCGCGCGGGCCCGCTGCGTCGCAGGAACCATGCGCGAGCGCCCGCCGATCCATTGTTTCACCGACGAGATGCGGGCCGACTTCTGCGAGGGAAGAGTGAATCGCGAGACCCTGGAGCCCAACCTCCCCCTCGCGCCCGACGCCGGCGCGGGCGGGCGCTCACGGGGCGTGCCGCTTCCCCCGGAAGGGGATGCCCGTTTCAATCGCCAGAACTCAAGCAACTACACGGAGACGACCGACGCTCCAACGGTGATTCACGAAGTGGGACACCTCCTGGGCCTGGGAGACGAGTACCTGGACCCCAAGCGCTCCTTCTCGCCTCCAGGCGAGCACGATTCCATGATGAACCGCTCCGGCCCCGGCTCGCGGTTCTACCCTCGCCATCTCCAGCAGATCCTCGAGCCCGCGAGTACCTGTCCACTCCCAGCCACGGGAAGCGCGGCCTCGCCATGATCGGGGTGTTGGCGTGGAGCGCGGCTCTTCTCTTCTCCGGGCAGGCCTCCGCCGCGCCTCAGGCGGACTCCGAAGCGCCTGCCGTCCTGATCAAACGAAGAGGACGCTACGCGGACGGTATGGAGGTCGTCGACCGTTTCGAAATCACGGACGACCAGATCGCGCGCTGGGACTCCGCGAGCGCAGGCGGCTCTCCGGCCGATCCCCTTTGCCGCAACGAGGGCGGGCGCTTCGAGCGGCCGATCCCGGAGGCGCAGGCTCTCAAGATCGTGGACGCGGCGAGGGAGGCGATCGCGAGCCAGGGCAACGTCGGAAAGGCCGGTCCTCAGTCGCCTCGCGACACGGTGCTGACCGTGACCGTGTTCAAGGGGAAGGAGTTCTGGAGCTCCAATATCGAAAAAACGACTCCCGCCTGGCTGGCGCTGGAAGCACTGGTCGGGGATGCCAAGCGCTCTTTGCTGCCGCGCGGAACGGTTCTCATGCGTTCCAAGCTGAAAGGAAAATCTCTTCAAGTCACCTTCGACTGGTTCGGCGATCGCCCCTTGAGCCTGGTGCTGTCCAAGGATCCCAACGAAGTCTTTCGCGCGCCAGGGGTGCGCTTCAGCTACGAGAGAGCCCTGGATCAGGAAAATTTCGTCCTGTCCAAAAAGCGACGGAGAGTGGAAGTCAGGCTCCGGACCGAGCCGGTTCGCGGCTTGAGGGCAGAGGGGACCCAGGGCCCTCGACACCTTAACTATGCGAATACCCCGCTCCTTCACCACCGATCCGCGGATCCGCTCGAGGGCCATCTCGCCCCGGAGCCGCTGGACCTTTGTGCTACCTATTGAGTACGGGAGGTCTGAGTTGAAAACCTTGGAACTGAATTGGAAAAAGCTGGCTGCGGCGGGACTTTTGACTCAGTCGATCTTCGGATCGCGGCCCGCGTACGCGGATCTGGATGTCGGGAGCCGTCCGCACAATACCGAGTGGCGCTGCCGCGTGAGCGGCCGGGCTACCGCGCGATTCGTTCTCAAGGAGGGGGGCCCCAGCGAAAGGAGAATCATCGTGGAGGGTCTGCCGCGCCCCCTGGTCGTCAGCCTGGGGGCGGCCGCCCCCGACATGCGGAGCATGAGAAGCGACTCCAACATCGTGAGCGTTGAGCTTCCCACTGAGTCCGGTAGTACCCTCGTCGAATGGCGCGAAGTCCGCTCGCCGTCTCCCTGCTCCGACACCGCGGGAGTCTTCACGGAAATCGAGAACCGCTCCGAGCTGCGAGTGGACTGCACCCCGAAATCGGGATTCTGGTCTTTTGCGAGCACAGGCAGAGCCCGCTGCGACTCCCCGTCGCAGGCGGTGGAGCTGTCCGACAAGGTCCTGCAGGTAGTGAAGAGCGCGCCGACCTATGTCGAGATCGGCAGCGCTCCCGCCGAGGAACGCAGAAAAGACCCCGCGCTCGGGTCGCATATTGGTGGGAAGGGCACGGGACTCGAGATCGACGCTCCGCCCGCCCGGTAGCAGAGCGCGGCACCCCGCTAGCGAATCTTCGCCCAACCACGGCTCGCGAGCGCCCAGCCGGTCAGCTTGTACAGGAGGCGCGCGCCGACGTTGGCGTCCCACTCGTCTGTTCCCGAGTCTCCCGGCGCGACCTCGGTCAGGTCGAAGCCGATCACGCGCTTTCCCGAGCGCACGAGCCGATCCAGGACCAGGTTGGCCTGGTGGAACGAAAGCCCACCGGGAACCGGCGTCCCGGTGTTCGGGCAGAGTGTCGGGTCCAGGCCATCGATGTCGAAAGAAACCCAGACATCCTCGGTGAGGCGTGTCGTGATCTCGTCGCAGAAGCTCGACCAGTGCTGGCCTTCGAGAGAACGTGCCGCGAGATCCGCGTCGAAGAAAACCCGGACGCGCTCGCCCTGAGCGCGGCAGAACTCGTGCTCCTCCTCGCAGTAGTCGCGGATTCCCACCTGGACGAGACGCTTCACGGCCGGCAGGCGAGTGAGCGCATTGTTCATGATCGAGGCATGCGACCACTCAAAGCCCTCGTAGGCCTTCCGGGTATCCGAGTGCGCGTCGAAGTGCAGGATGCTGTAGCCCTTCGGATAGACTTCCGCGGCCGCCGCGAAAGCGCCGAATGGAACGGAATGGTCTCCGCCCACGATTCCCGGCAACTTGCCCGCGGCGAGAATGCCGGCGGTCTCGGCTTGCACCCACTCGTTCACGCGACCCCCGTAGGCGTTCACTTCCCCTAGCGCAGCCTGGAGAGCTGTATTCCCGGCCACCTCTCCGCCCGCCTCGATCACCCGGCGCGCAAGCGGCTTGGCCTTGTGGTTCCACTCGGCGATGCGAGAGTCAGCCGGCCTCATGAAAAGGCCGGCCTCATACGGCTTGAGGACGTGATGATCGAACAAATCAACTTGCCGGCTCGCGGCGAGGATCGCCGCTGGGCCCAGCGACGTACCGCCCCCGTACGACGTCGTCGCCTCCCAAGGTACGGGCAAGTAGATGACCCTGCTGTCTTTTTCTGGGTATGGAAGTCCGAAGATGCCGGAGTCGCCGGCCGCGGCTGAATTTGGATCGAAAGCCTGCGTCATGGGGGTGGTCATCGCACGGAGTGCGATCTTCCCGCAAGAACCAGCCTGGTGTTACTAAGAGCGCCACTGGAGGATTCCGTCATGCCCTTCCGATCTCACGTTCAGACCGCTGCCTGGGTTGCGGCCCTCGCTTTCGCGGCTGGCTGCTCCGGAGGCCCCGTGAAGGCTGAACCGGGCAAGCCTCGAGACGAACACATGGACGTCAGCGTCCTGCGCACTCCTTTTTACCGGGTGTTTCGCGGGGTGAAGAAGTCCGATCTTCCCTACGCCGCGTTCCGAAAGAAACTTCAGGAAACCTTTATTCCGTCCCTCCCGCGAACCCACGGCAAGAACGGGCTACTTGCCTACCTTCCGGCGCTCACGCCGAAGCCCCGTGCCAGGTCGATCGCGGCGGACGAGCTCGCGATCGTGGCCTACGAGTCCGAGGAAACCTACCGGGCCGCGAGAGAGACGCCCGAGGGGCGCTCCTACGCCGAGCTCCACTGGGAGATTTTTGACCGCAACAAGACCAAGTCGCTCTCGGCCGAGAGCTTCGACGGAACGATCCAGCTGGACGTCGCCTATGACGTTCTCGGAAATCCCGTGGACTGGCAGAAAGGCGAAAGCTGGGTCCGGATGGCCGTACGCAAGCCCGGCGCGACGGTCTCGAAGTTTCTGGCCGAGCTGTCGGAAAAGGTCCGGGAAGAGCGCGAGCGGCTCGCGGCGGAAGGGCTCAATGCCTACATCGTCGTCGCCGACGGCGAGTACGCAGTGACCTACCTCAACTTCGACGGCAGCTCGCGCCCGCCGGAGCTGGCAGGCGCGAGCTTCAGCGCGGCTCACTCCACGAAAGCCGACCGCTGGAGCGGGGCCATCTCCCCGGGCCAGCTCGTGAATGTGATGTTCGAGCCGCGGTGAAAGGCGATCCCGGCAGGCCCTCGACCTGGATGCGATACCGCCGAGGCCTCTGCCGCGGCTGCTGGGCCGGCTGCTGCACGCTTCCGGTCGAGGTGAGCGCGGCGGACCTCATCCGCCTGGGTGTTCTCGGAGAAGAAGAAGCCGCGCGGTCACCTCGAAAGGCGGCGCGCCGGCTCAATCGCGAAGGAGTCGTCCGCGCCTTCAATCCCAGGACCGGCGTCTTCGTTCTGGAGCAGCGAGCTGGACGGGACTGCATCTACCTTGGAAAGGACCGCCTCTGCACGGTCTATGAAAAACGCCCCGAGGTCTGTCGGTCGTTTCCCAAGATCGGTCCGCGACCGGGTTACTGCCCCGCAGGGGTGGTGAGTCAGTAACTCTTTCCAGCCTGGGCGCGGTGATCCCTTCGCCACATGGCTCGACTCTTTCTTGTCGGTGATTCCACCCGAAAGGTTGTAGCCCTACGTGTCATCAGTCAGGCGGGAGTAGAGTGCGCGCATGGTGCACCCCTGGCACGAGGTGGATCCCGAATTCGACGGAAAGCTCACCTTTCGCGGGATCGTCGAAATCCCCAAGGGCGAGAAGAACAAGTACGAGCTCGATAAGGAAACCGGCCTCCTCAAGATCGACCGGATTCTACACACCTCGATGGTCTACCCGGCCAACTACGGAATGATCCCGAAGTCGCTCTGCGACGACGGCGACCCGCTCGACGTGCTCGTGCTGGCGCAGCTCCCGATCCAGCCCCTGACGATCGTCCGGTGCCGGGCCATCGGCGTGATGCGGATGTGGGATCAGGGCAAGGGGGATGACAAGATCATCGCGGTGCACGTGAACGACCCGGAGTACCGGCACTACCGGCACGTCAACGAGCTGCCCCCGCACCGAATGATCGAGATGGCTCACTTCTTCCGCGACTACTCGACGCTCGAAGGGGAGAAGACGCGCGTCCGCAAGGCGCAGGGGCCAGTACTGGCCTCCCGGATCCTCAAGCAGAACTTCCGAGACTACGCGAAAGCTCACGGATGAAGGCTTCGACGTCCGCCTCCGTCGTGTCCCAGGACGCCATCCACCGAACCTCGCCCGTCCCCTCGTTGGCATGCGAGCCTTTCGGCTCGACCCAGACGTAGAACGGGAAACTCTCCTGGAGCTTCGGAATCGCCGCGGCGGGCAGGAGCGCGTAAACTGAGTTGGCCTCCACGGCCCGCGCAAGCCGAACGCCCGGGACCTTCGCGGCCCGCTCGCCGAGCAGCCTTGCCATCGCGTTCGCGTGCCGCGCGCTCCTGAGCCAGAGATCACCAGCGAGAAGCGCCTCGAACTGCGCCGAGATGAAACGCATCTTCGATGCGAGCTGCATGCCCTGCTTGCGAATGAAGGAAAAATCGGCGGCGCGCGCAGGATCGAAGAAAACGACGGCCTCGCCGTAGAGCAAGCCGTTCTTGGTGCCTCCGAACGAGAGCGCGTCGACGCCGCAGTCGCGCGAGACCTCTCGGAGCGACTTGCCGAGCGCCGCAGCGGCGTTCGCGAGCCGGGCCCCGTCCATGTGCAGGAGCAGGCCCTCCGCGCGGCAGACCGCGGAGAGCGCGCGGACCTCGTCAGGCGAGTAGACGCTGCCCTGCTCGGTCGCCTGTCCGACGCTCACGACGCGCGGCTGGACCTTGTGCTGGTCCCTCCGGCCTCCGAGCCTCGAGCGGATGTCGTCGGGCCTGACCTTGCCGTCGGACGCCGCGACCGTCATCAGCTTACAGCCCAGGTAGCGCTCAGGCGCGCCGCACTCGTCCTGATTGAGGTGCGCCGACTCGGCGCAGATGACCGCCTCGTGCGGCTTCAGAAGCGCCTGGATCGCGAGCACGTTGGCCGCCGTCCCGTTGAAAACGAAGAAAGCCTCGGAGCCCGCGCCGAAGGCCTTCTCGAAGGACTCGCGAGCGCGCAGAGTGCAAGCGTCTTCTCCATAAGCCCGGTCGTGACCGGTATTGGCCCGACCGATGGCCTCGAGAATCTCAGGATGGCACCCGGCGTAGTTGTCGCTCGCGAAAGTTCGATTCATCTGATTTCTCGGCCCGGCTTCGCAGGGCCCGGTCATCCCCCCGGTTTATAGCCAACCCAGCCCGAGGGCAACTTCCGGAGCCAGATCAGCTCGGCCTCCGGTACGACCACGAGCTTCGCGATTCCCGGGATCTCGAAACCGACCTTCGCTCGGATCCGGGTCAAGGTCCTTCGGAAAAACCACCGCTCGTCTACAAACGAGCCTTCCGGCTCGACTCGGTCCTGCTCGCCCTCCGTCAGGCACGCGTCCCTTGCCAGTTCCCCCAATCCTTCGATCATTTCGGCGATGGCTTCGGCGACGAAACGAGACAGCCCCGAGGTACCGGCGAGAGGGCGCTCGCGGACAACCTTCGGCTCCACCTCGGCGGGGGCGCTCGGCCCGTAGTTCGTGAAGACGAACTCCGTCGCCGCGACGCCGCTCACCTCGACGAGGCCGAGGCTTCCGCCGACCGAGAGGTCCAGGCCCATCTTGAGCTCATGCACCCGCCACTTCGCGCTTCTGTGTTTCTGCGCGCGCTTCGCGAAGAACTTCGACATCACGAGCGATTGCCGCAGGCCCCTGGCGAACCGTTCCGCCGGGATCTCGACGAGCTGGCCGTCCGCCTTCGCGTCTGGAAGCCAGAGCGGAAGGGCGTCCGGCTCGACCGTAAGCGAGCCTTCCGGCTCGACTTTCACTGGCCAGGTAGGTTTCTGGATGTTGCGGCTGAAATAGACGTGCCCGGCGAGCCTGGCGCCGCCCTTGACGACCGCGATGGAGCCCTCGCCGGTAACTCCGAAACCCACGCGAAACTGCGTCGCCTTGAAGCCGTGCAGATCCTCCAGGTCCTTGTCCAGCCGGTCGAGCTGCGAACCCACCGCTCGCGCTACTGAGAGAATCCCACTGGCAACCGCGTGGCCGACATCTTTGGCCGGCTTCGGCATCAGCCGGTACCACTCGAAGCGCAACCTGAGGTCGCCGCCCGCCGTAATTCCCGTGTACACCGTTCCGCTCGCGTCGATGCTGAGATCCAGCCGCAGTCGCGAGGGCCACCACTGGGCGAGCTGAGGGATCGACTCCAGCTCGCGCGCGATCGCCGAGAACTTCTCGAGCTGCGCGCGCGCCTCCCCGAACGCTCTCGACGAATCGAGCACGCGCCCTTCGCTAGCCGCGTCCTGGATTTTCGCTTCGAGCGCCTGCAAACACTCCGGCGAGCTGTCGAGCGGAAGCGATTCCGAGGTCTCGAGGTCGGCTTTCGTCGGCTCGGCCTGCGGCTTCACGCGCCGCCAGTACAGCGTGACCGAGGGGCTCCCCTTGAGGAGAAAGCCGAGCGTGCCCTGGGCGCTCACGGTCAGGTCCGTGAGAATCGTGGAGAGCCTCCAGTCCGACAGGGACTTCGCGTCCGCCTCGTCCGTATCGTCGATCGAGGCCGCGAGCGTATCGAGAAGCCGGTCGACGTGCGCCTCGAGCTCGGGCGTGGGCTCCGTGGGAGAAGCGTTGGCGCCATGCCAATCCTCGGGGAGCGCTCCCAGCGGCGGTCGTTGACCGCACCCGGCGAGCACGAAAGTCAGTGCCGTGACAGTCAGGATTTTCTTCATTCTCGCTGCGTTTCAGGGCAGTTGGACGTCGTCGCCCTTGGAGAAGGCGACTCGGAGCCGGGGTGCCGCGCTGACCTTGATCAGCGATCCCAGACCGATCTGCGCTTCGATCCCCGCGCCGACGACGACGGTGACCAGCGATCCCTCACGGGCGGCGTCTCGCGCCCGGGCGAGCGGGTCCCGAGCCGTCGAGCCTAGGGCGAGCGTGACAGAAGCATCGAGCTCAGCGAGAAGCGTCCCCGTATTTTCGCTGATCGTTCTCGAGGGAACCCATTCCTCCATCGTCTCGCCCGTATCGAACGCGGCCACGACGGGAAGGGTTTCGGGCTCGTCCGCCGACGGAAGGTGCGCCTGGGTCGTCAGCAACAGAGCCAGAAGCGAAATCACGAGTCCCATTCGTCTCATGGTCGTCCTCCTCTTTTTTCGCTTGAACGTTAGGTACTTCCGAACGCGCACACCCTAACCTCGATTCCGCCGCGACAAAAGTTTGATTTCCGTTGGTTCTCGAAAAGGCCTGGCGCGTCGAACGGGACACGGTGGCCCATTTGCTCGTATTGAAAGTTAAGGCACTCAATCGCCGAGGTCCCGCGAACCGATAAGGGGAGCATGGACAAAGAAGGCTTTCTCGACATCGTTCGCAAGCAGTACGCCGAGGATATCCATGAAGCCTACATCGAGTGCGCCCACGAACAGGGCGACGTCGATTTTCCGGCTCTGTCCGAACGTCTCACGAAGCTCATGAAAAACGCGCGTGTCGACGGGCTCCCACAGAAGGAGTTCGAGGACCTCGTGCACAGCACGCTCCCGGACGGCGCGGCTGGCAAGGTCACCCTCGCTCCCGCACCGCAGAAGCGCAGAGCGGCCTGACGACCCCGAGCGCGTGCTTACGTCTGAAGTCCACAATGCGTGGCCTTCACCCCCGACCAGTCCCTGGGTCGAGCCTCAAGTGCACGTTTTGTGGCCTTCAGCATGCGGCCCCCGGAGCGACCTACGGAGTCTTCGGCCCGCCCTCCCGCACCTGGACGCCCCAGTCCGCGAGAATGCGCGCCTCATCTGCCGCGGTCGCCGCCTTCTTGAACTTCGCGCCTGAGCGCCCCTTCACCTCGCGTTCGCAGTCGGGCCAGCTCGGATGCCGGCGGCAGATCCCGTTCACGAGGCTGAGGTAGGAGTAGGCCGGCTCTTTCTTGGCGCCCTTCACGGCCGAGCGCTCCGGCAGCTCCTCAGGCTCGGGCAGATCCAGCACAGGCACGTCGTAGCGAAGCAGCGGGCCCACGTAGAGCTCAGGCCTTCGGCCCTGAGTGAACTCCACCGCGAGCTCGTCGACGCGCTCGTTTCCGGGCACCCCGCTATGGCCGCGCACGTAAGCCCACTCGATCTTTCCCTTGTCCTTGCGCGCGGCGACCTCCGCGAAGAGCCGCTCCCAGAGGTCCTGATTCGTCACCTCCTTGCCTTCGGCGGTCTTCCAGCCCTTCCTTCTCCAGGCCCAGATCCACTGGGTGATGCCCCGGATGACGTAAGTCGAATCCGTGTAGACGCGGACTTCGCCGGTCGTGTCGCGTAGGGCCCGGAGCGCTTCGATCGTCGCCCGGATCTCCATTCGATTGTTGGTGGTGCCGCGCTCGCCCCCGCCCAGCTCCCGAACTCTCCCGGCTTCGGGGACCACGATCACGGCCCCCCAGCCGCCGGGGCCCGGGTTCCCGGAGCAGGCACCGTCAGCAAATACGATGATCGGCATCTGGTTTTTCGACATCGGCCCCGGTTTACCACCTGACAGATCCGTGACAAATGGAAAGACCCCTGGGAGTAATGTAATGGCATGCACCTGTCCGAGCTTCAGCTGATTCAGGCGCGCCCGGGGGCCGCACCGGCGGGTTCAACGGGTGCGTGGCGCCTCGAGACCTGCCAGCGCGCGCTCGTGATCGGCGGATCCGATGACTCCCCCGCCGGCTTGCGAGGGCTCGAGGCCTACGAGCTACTGCTTCGGATTTGCTGCGGCCTGGAAAGCGAAGTGCGCGGCGAGACGGAAGTGTTCGGTCAGCTCAAGGAGTCGTGGGCCAGGTACCGCTGTGTCGGTGGCCAGACCGCCGAGGAACTCGAGCCCTGGGTTCGCCGCCTGTTCGAGGACGCGAAGGAGGTTCGCTCGCTCCTCCTTCGAAATGTCGGCGCGGCATCCTACGGATCGCTCGTCCGCAAGGCGCTGCGGGAGCCTGGCTTCGAAATCGGGAACCCCTTTCTTCTCGTCGGGGCCGGAACGCTCGCGAAATCGGTCCTTCCCTGGGTCCGCGACCTAGGGGACGTCCGTGTTTGGAATCGAGGCGAGGAGGCGCTCGCTCGCTTGCTCGAGGAAGCGGCGGAGAGGCCCGGTGCGCCGGTGCGTGTGGTCGGCGCCGACGCTCTCGAGGAAGAGCTCACGCGCTGCGGAGCCGCGATCGTCTGCATCCCGGCCGGGACCGCCTGCGACGGGCGCTGGGCGTCCGCCTGGACCCGAGGCCCGCGAAACCGGACGCTGATCCACCTGGGACTTTCGGCCGCAAGCGCCGGGTCGGCCTGGAACGCGGTCCCTGGGATCGTGACTCTCGACCACCTGCACGCCCGCCAGCGCGAGCGAAACGAGCTGGATCGCTCCCGCTTCGAAGCGGCGGAGGTCGAGTGCGCGCGCCGCGCCCGGTGGCGCGCTCTCGGGGGCCCGCGGGGGCTCGCGCATGGCTGGGAAGATCTCGCAGCCCTCGGGTAACCGGACGCTTCGGCTGGGCACCCGGCGATCTCCGCTCGCGCAAGCGCAGAGCGGATGGGTCGCGGCGGAGCTCGAGCGCTTGAGTCCCGGCCTGCGGGTCGAGCTCGTCGGCATCGAGACCCAGGGCGATCGCATCGTCGACATTCCCCTGCGCCTGGCCGAGGGCAAGGAATTCTTCGTCGCCGAGCTGGATCGGGCCCTCTCCTCAGGCCAAGTCGACCTCACCGTCCACTCACTGAAGGATCTGAGCCTCAAGCGCCCGAAGGGGATTGTCCGTGCTGCGGTCCCGCGGAGAGAAGACCCGAGGGACGTCGTCGTATTCGCGCCCGGAATCGAGGCGCGCGCGTCGTCCGGTAAGCCCCTCCGGATCGGGACCTCTTCCCCACGCCGGATTGAGAACACCCCGGCGTTTCTCGCTTGGGCGATCCCGGGCAAGCCGCGAATCGAATGCGTCGAAATTCGCGGCAACGTCGGCACGCGTCTCGCGCGGCTCGGGGAGCTCGACGCCGTCGTGCTCGCGTTCGCGGGTCTTTCCCGGCTCCAAACGATTCCCGAGGGTGTGCGCCTCATGGTGCTGCCGCTCGCAGAGTGCCCGGCCGCCCCGGGACAGGGCGCGCTCGCGATCGAGTGCCGAACCGAAGACGCATCCACACGCAAGCTCCTGAGCGCTCTGCACGACCCCGCAACCGAGGTCGCGGTCGAGCGCGAGCGGGCCATACTCGCCGAGTGGGGTGGGGGCTGCCACCTCGCGCTCGGAGCCACGTGCATCCAGCATCCCGAGACCGGTTCGTTGCTCTTCATCGGAGGCCGACGCCCGGGCGGTCAGCACGAGCGGCGTCTGGAGTGGAACAGCCCGGCGCCTCCGACCTCCCCCGTTCGCGCCTGGAACGGCATGGATCACCGCTCAACGCCTCTGCCCCTCCCAACGGTGAGCCCTCCTCCCAGGGCTCAAGCCGCCTTTGTTGCATCCTCGAAGGCTGTGACCGGCTCCTGGCGCGAAGCATTAACCAACGCCCGCGTTTGGGTGAGCGGCGTAGGAACCTGGAAAGCCCTGTCTAAACAGGGGATTTGGGTCGAGGGCTGCGCTGACGGGCTCGGGTTCGAGCTCATTCGAGAGCTCGTAGCTCGGCCGATCCTGGGCCTCCCTCCCATCCCGCAGTGGCACGTTCTGACTCACGAAGACGCCGTCTCGAGCTGGGAAAAGGGGGACAAAGGGCCCAGGGTTCATGCTACCTACCGGGTGAGCTACGAGGACGCCGCGGCGCGAGGCGAGGAGATTTCGCGCAGCACGCAGTTTTTCTGGGCGAGCGGGTCGCAGTTTCACAAGCTCGGAGGCAGTGCCCCCCGGGGCGCGCATCACGCCTGCGGGCCCGGCAGGACAGCGGCAGCCTTGGCGGCTCTGGGGATGAAACCCGCCGTATTTCCTTCGGTCGAGGAGTGGAAACGATGGATCGATTGCGCCGGACGAGAATGAACCGCTGGGCGCGCGAGCTCGTGCGCGAAACGCGTGTCGACCCGGAACAGATGGTCCAGCCCCTCTTCGTGGTGGAGGGGCTGCGAGACCGGGAACCCGTTCCGGGACTGACAGGAGTGTTCCGCGAGACGCCCGAATCGCTCCTTCGCCAGATCGAGGCGGACATGGAGACCGGCGTTCGGAAGTTCCTGCTCTTCGGCGTCCCGGGATCCAAGGGAGAAAATAATTTCGACGGCTCCTTCACCGCCACCCAGGTCGCGGCCGTGAAGAAGCTCTGCGGCGCAGACCTCTTTCTCGCGGTCGACGTCTGCCTGTGCTCGTCGACCACGCACGGCCAGTGTGGCGTGCTCTCGCCCGCTGGAGACCGGGTGGTCAACGACCCGACGGTGAGCGAGCTCGTGCGCCTGGCGCTCGCTTGCTCGCGCGCGGGAGCCGACTGCGTCGCCCCGAGCGACATGATGGACGGGAGGGTCGCGGCGATCCGCACGGCGCTGGACTCCGAGGGCCTCGAGGACACGCTCATCCTCAGCTACGCGGCGAAATTTCACTCCAAGTTCTACGGCCCCTTCCGCGCCGCCGCAGATTCGGCCCCCCAGGGACCGCTCAAGGACCGCTCCACTTACCAGATCGATCCGTCCTGCTTCGGCGACGCGCTCCGAAGCGCCCGGCGCGACGCGGAGGAGGGAGCCGACCTCCTGATGGTCAAGCCCGGCCTGCCCTACCTCGACGTCCTTCACCGCCTTTCGCGCGAAATCCCTCTGCCCTGGGCCGCGTATGAAGTCAGCGGCGAGTACGCCGCGGTCGAGCTGCTCGCCCGCGAGGGGCTGGCGGACGGCCCCGCGGCCCACGTGGAAGCCTGGACCGCGCTCGCCCGAGCTGGAGCCCAGGTCCTCATCTCTTACGGAGCTCGCCATGCGGCGCAGTGGCTCAGGAGGTCCCATGGCTAAGAGTTCCCCCCACCGCCAGTCGGAAAAACTCTGGGATCGCGCCCGAAAGGTATCGCCGGGCGGTGTCCATTCGCCCGTG
>CAYJTX010000009.1:0-7615 GCA_964372615.1 uncultured Bacteriovoracaceae bacterium
CGTTTTAGCGGGTTTCGGGCGCGATCAAATTCGTGGGTCAGAATTTGTCACGAAATCAATGACTCACCACAGTGTCGAGTCGGCCTGTCGCTCCCGCGCCCTGGCGAACGCCTCCGCCTCGAGAGCTGCGGCAGTCCGCTGGATCCGGCTCTCTGAAAGAGCCGCGACGACGCGTTCCGAGTCCTCGACGCCACGAGAGCCGAGCGCCTGTTTGAGCCTCTCCTCTCTCACCGGATGGGAGCGAAGGTACGTCGCCATCAGCTCGAGGCGTGCCATCGCGTCCTTCTGCCCTGCGATCGATTCGACAGCCGTACGGAACGCCTCCTCGGGGCTCCCGGCTCTGTCGATGGCCACTCGGAAGGACGCCCCCAGGAGCATCCGGACTGAATTCAGTCGGGCATTCAGCCCCGCGGACGGCACCAGCTCGATGGTTCTCATCTCAGCCAGCGCAAGGTCGCGCGCTTCCGCATCGACCACGGTAAGGCTCCCGGCCTGGGCGATCAGCTCGGTGCGAACCTCGGGAAACTCCCCGGACAGCAGTCTCGAAAGCAGCTGCCGGATCTCCCCGATGCCCTCGCTCGGATCGTCTTTCACCCAGTGGATCGTCCAGCCCTGCTCGCTGAATCTCTTTTCGACGGTCTCGGCTTCAGGGCCGAACCAGCCGTCATCCCAGTTCGCGACGACGACCGCTATTTTCTTCGGGTCGGGACGAGCGGAGGCGAAGGCATGCGCGTCGAGCGAGTTGCCGAGAGACGCTACCGCGAAGGCCGCGGTCAGAGCGCATTCTTCGCTTCCGGCGTACCGCCGTCGGGGCTGGCGGTCGGCCCCGCCGCGGCACAGCCTCCCCCACTAGGCACTACGGCGTCGCGGCGAAGGCTGTGGGCTGTCCTCCCGTGCTCCCGGTTCCAAGCACCAGTTCGCCAGGAACCGAGGAATCGCTGAGGCAATGACCGACCGGCGCGGCGGGGATCAAAGCGAAGTTCGGGGCGGACGGGTTGCGCAGGCACTCCTGGACTCCCACGGCAAGCGGCACGCCGAGCTCGCGGGCGTTCACGACGCAGGCGCGAGTGACCGGCGAGCGAGTCTGCGCGCAGAAGGAGGCCGAGAAGTTCTTGGAGAAGCCCTGGCCGACAAGGTCTGAAAGGCAGGCGATACCGATCGTTCGTTCCACTGGGTTGCCGCAGATCTGGCCAAGCGGCCACTGGGGATAGCCCTCCGCCTTCTTGTCGCGGAAGCAGGTTCTGGCTTCCACGGAGGCGTCGCGGCCGCAAAGGTGGATGGCTCGGCTCAAGTTGACGCCACTTGGCATGAGGTCGCGGACACAGTTTATGGATGCGGAAGCAGCCACTCCGCGCGGTAGGGCAAGGGAACAAAGCTGATCGGCATGGTATAGCCCGAACGGCGCGGAGGTGGGCCCGAAGCGCGAAGACTGGACGTCCTGGAAACAGGTGCCGGCCCGCTCACTGGGGTTGCGTCGGCAGAAATCGGAGGCCACACCGAACGTGGCCGCGTACTCGGCTGACCCCAGGCCGCCGGACCCAATACTGCTCGTCTTCATGCACTCGATCGCCCCCGCCGACGGGCTCGCCAGGCAAAGCGCTTCGATTCGCTCGATCCGTTCCGTGCGCACCGCCACGTCGGACACGAAGCGGATGCCCCACTCCGATTCCCACATCCGCCCCAGGCAGGCCAAATTGGCCGACTCATCGGCCAAAGCCGCAGGGCCCGCTAAACTCTTGACCCCAGCGACAATGATCACGATCCAGGTTCGTCTCATGAGGGACCTCTTTCTGAAGTGGTTTGACAGATGCCGAGGTTGACCGGTGGATGATGAGGAAGCAATCCCTGTTCCAGCCTGAGAAGTGGGCCGAGAGCGGTCTCAGGTGTCGATCCGCAAACTCCTGTAGAGGCCCGACCTCTGTGTCGGGATGGACACGGCTGCGCGGCTACTCGAGCCGCAGAGTGAGCCGATGGGGGAGACCGTGGTCGCGAAAGTTGGCAGAAGCGTTCTCGAACGCCTGGACGATGAGGCGAAAATCAACCGTACCGATCGCCTGCTCCAGACCCTGCGACGAGACCAGGCGGACGGTCCCAAGGAACCCGGCCGTCGAGAGAATATCGTAGAGGGCGTTAGCATTGTAACTCCCCAAGCGGATTCCCAACGCCTTTTCCATGAGGGCGTAAAGTTCCGCGACCGAGCGAACGCCGCCTACCTCGATCGTGATCTCCCGTTCCGCCTTCATCGCCATCTGCCGATCTCGAGCGGGGTCGTGTAATGGTCCGTCGTCATGTAGATCAGCCCGTCGCTCGAGTAGAGCATCCGGGTCCCAGGTCTCGGATAGGATCGTGGAAGGGCGTTGTCCAGGCCGATATCCACCTCGAACCAGACGCGGCCAGGCGCGCTCGGGAAGACTTCCGGGGCATTGAAGAACACGTCCCCTCCAATCTGCACGTCGGATGGAATCGGCCTTCCTCCTCCCTTGGCGGTCTTTCCCGCCACCCGAGACGGTGCCATGCCATCCTCCCAGTCCACGCCCAGGGCGAGCATCTCATCTTTCGTGCGGTAGCGCGCGGGCAGGAATCCGGGCGTTCCGGCGGGTGTCCCCAGCAGTCCTTGGTTCTGGAGGTGGGTCACGAGACCCTCCACATCGACGGAGATCCTCTCGCCGTGCGCGATCGCCTCCCGCAGGCTCGAGGGGTCGATGATGTCCTTCGAAAGAAAGTCGCGCACGAGATCGTCCACGTAGCGCTGCACGGCCGGCCGCGACCCGACCTCGCGCCGTGCCAGCAGCGCCAGCGCCCGGTTGTGCAGACCCTTGATCTCCTCGACCCGGCTGGCCAGCTTGCCGATCCCTGACGGGCCGGGCTTGAACTTTCCCCTCGAGGTGACGCGATCGATCCAAGACTGGAAGTCGTTTGGGCTTCGCTCGTAGACGTTGAGAATCCGCTCCAGCGCGGCGCAGTCGGCCGGCGTTCCCGAGGCCCCGGAGGGGAGCAGGGCGACCCAGAGCAGCAGGAAAGCGGTGAAGGCCCTCTTCAGTACAGACATCCGAGCTCCCTGCGAACCACGGCCTCACCCAACGCCTCCTCGAGACGAGCCCGAAGCGCCGAGCGAGCCTCCGCGCGTGAACTGCCCAAGCGGGAGGCCGGAAGCGCTCTGCGTCGGAACGCGGAGTCTGTGACTGCCTCGCCAGCCAGGCCTGCCTCGCCGGCCGCGACCGTACCTCGCCTCGCGGCGCGAAGGGCGTTCCTATACGCAGCCGAGATCTCTTTGCCCAGGAGGATGGCGTCCGCGGCCAGCAGGGCACCGCTGACGACCATCTCGTCCCGGCTTTCTCCGACCCGGACCATCGCATGCATGAGATGGTCCGAGTCTCCGATTCCGTTTTCGAAGGCGGTGAGCGCCGCCTCGGCATCTCGCAGGGTGTCGATGTAGCGAGATACGTCGCGATTGAGAAATTCCGCGAACTGGCAGGCAAACGGTCCGCCGACCACGCACACTGCCGTCTCGCCGATCACGCCGAGAAGCCCTGGGTTTTCCGGCTCCCTGGGCAGCTCCTTCTTTACGCACTGGGCGAAGGTGTCGAGCCGTGAGCCTCGCACGCCGGGCTGATCCAATAGTGTATCCAGCAGGACATTGTTCTTCAGAATCTCCCGGGTCGGGATCTGCCTGGGATCGCAGAGCTTGCCCAGGTACTCCCTCATCTGGGCCGCCTGGAGACCGATGAGCTCTCCCGCCTTCGCCTCGGGATCGGGTGCTGACAGGATCTGATCGACTGCCGGAGTCCGGAGAGAAGGCATCACGTTCCCCCCTTCGCTCAGGACTGGGAGCCGATCAAACCCGTCGGAGCCATGGGCGAGAGCTGGATTCTTGGCCAGGACGGTGTTGCTCGCTCTCTGGTAGAGGCGCGCCCGCCTATAGGCGGAGTCGGGACAGCGCGTGGGCATGCCGACGGGGAGCCAGAATTCACCCGTCGTCGTGCCGGGTACATGGCATCGGGTGTTCAAGACGCCGATCTCTGCGGTGTAAAACTGAGCGAGCCGTCCGGCGGCGACGATCTTCGAACTCCGCTTCGGGTCGGGCGGAGGGACTGGAACGCTCTGGATCACGGCCTTGAAGTATCCCCGGTCCGTGCCTCCTTCGCAGGAGGCGGGGACCTCCACCCGCGCGCCTGGATTCGTGAACGCCATTTCCCTGGCCAGAGAGCCCGCGACGGTCTTGATCGCCAGGGCACGAATCTGGAGCAGGAAGTTCTGCACGGATGAGTTGACGGGGTAGGCCGCTCGGCGACCGCCGGGGAGAATCCCCATGAAGTGCAGCAGGGCTTCCCGCACGGGCTCCGCAAGGCTCTCGATCTCCGGAAAGACAGGGGCTGCGAAGAGGCACTCGGCCGCGCCGCGGGCCTCCGACTCCCTCTGGCGGTTCGGGATCGCCCGGTAGCGGCAGCGGGCGATCAGAGGATCGCGGCGCTCACCCTCGTCCTCGAGCGTGAAATCGGTATACCCTCCGATCGAGGCCCGATACTCCGCGCTCGGGACCTTGGCTACGGCATGGGGAGCCGCTCCCGGTTCGCCGAGGCCGCGCATGTCCCGGACAGTCGCCTGGAGCTCGCCCTTGAGCGCGGCGAAGCAGGCTCGACTCATCTCCCGCCCCAGGGGGCTC
The DNA here is from genome assembly GCA_964372615.1 of uncultured Bacteriovoracaceae bacterium. Classification (GTDB taxonomy): domain Bacteria; phylum Bdellovibrionota; class UBA1018; order UBA1018; family UBA1018; genus CAYJTX01. The sequence goes on from CAYJTX010000009.1 coordinate 4,664, forward strand.
TCGTCGTCCAGGGTCCCTCCTGTATTCGAGGTATTGACGTCGTAGAACGATGGGAGATAGGACACGCAGTCGTAAAAACGCTGTTCCAGCGCGCGCCAGCCCGAGCTGCGGTACGGGTCGAACCCGCCGTCCCTAAAGGCGTCATCCACGCAGAGATGCGAGTAGTGAATCGCTGCCGGCGTGAACCCCTGCCCCTTGTTGCCGAAGGCGTGGAGCTGCTCGCAGGTTTCGCGAAAGAGGTCCCGAAGCTCGCCGATTCCTTCGATCGGCGCGCGCCCACCCCGAGGCTCGATGAGCCTCTCGTGCCACAGGGTCTTTACGACCGGGTGGGCCTCAGCCGCCTCGCGGAGCTGGTCGAGCAGGTCGATGCGCGGCGATCTCCTGTATACCGTCTGGACCAGGCAGCGATCCCGAGCCTCGATGCAGCTCCGGCAGACCTCGCTCGGGTCCAACTCGCCGTCGTATGAAGGGGACCAGGATTGGAGTTCCTCCTCCTCACAGCCGTCCGACGCCGGAGTCACCGCACCCTGGATGACCGTAGGTACGGCGTATCCGTGGCATCTCGTTCGCGAACCGCTGCGGGTGAGGCTCGCGCACTCGCGAAACTCCCGAATCTGCTCGTCAGACGCAAAGTGGAAGTCGAAGCTGGGAGGTTCGGCCGCTCCGACCGGTCCCACCCCGTACAGACTCGCCAACACTGTGAGGCCGATGAACACTTCGCGTCTCGACAGCCCACCCTTCAGCATCACTCGGCGCTTTCTCCGGAAGCTGGGCATCGGAGTGGATTCACGCCGCTTGCACCGCGGACGGGCCGATGCCGTACTTCTTGAGCTTGTACTGGAGCGCCCCGCGGGTGATCTTGAGCAGGGCGGCCGTCCGGACCTGGTTTCCCTCGCACTGCTCGTAGGCGTCGCGGACGATGCGACCCTCGAGTTCCTCGAGCACGTGATCGAGGCCCTTTGCGTAGTCCGCTGGCATGGCCGGCCCGGTAGCCGGCGCCGCGGGAGCCAGGCGAAGCTCGGCGGGCAGATGGGCGCGGGTCACGGCTCCGCGCTCCGGGCCCAGCACGATGATCCGCTCCACGAGATTCTGAAGCTCGCGCACGTTTCCGGGGTAGGAGTGGCGGCAGAGGGTCTCCCGTGCGTCGGGCGAGAGCTCGACCTTCCGGCCGAGCTCTCGCGTGGCGCGGGCCCAGAAGTGCTCGAGGAGCAGGGGGATGTCCTCTGGCCGGTCGGCCAGGGGCGCCAGCTCGAAGGAAAGGACGTTGAGCCTGAAGTAGAGGTCTTCCCGGAACTCGCCCGAGGAGACCCTCTCTCGTATTGGGCGGTGGGTGGCTGTCACGACCCTCGCGTCGCTCTTGATCTGCCTCACTCCTCCCACCCGGAAGAACTCCTTCTCCTGGAGCACGCGAAGCAGCTTGGCCTGGATTCCCTGGGTCAGCTCCCCGATCTCGTCGAGGAAGAGCGTGCCCCCCTGGGCGAGCTCGAACTTTCCGGCTCGGGAGGCGATCGCTCCCGTGAAGGCCCCCTTCTCGTGACCGAAGAGCTCGGAGTCCATGAGCTGCTCGGTCAGGCTCGCGCAGTTGACGGCGACGAAGGGGCGGTCCCGCCGCGGGCCCGACTCGTGGATCGCGCGCGCCAGCACCTCCTTGCCGGTGCCGCTCGGCCCCAGGATGAGAACGGGCGAGGGGACGCCCGTGACCTTGGCGACGAACTCCCGAGCGCTCCGCATGGAGGCCGAGTCCCCCAGGAGGCGGGCCGCTCCCGTCGCGCGCTCCGAGATCAGCTCGCGCTCGGCCTGGTATGCCCTGAGCTTCTCGATCCGGCCGATCCGGTGGTCGATCTCGTCGAGGTCGAATGGTTTAAGGAAGTAGTCCTCCGCCCCGAGCCGGATCGCGTCGACGGCCTGCTCGACCGTGCCGAAGGCGGTCATGAGCAGGAAGCTCGTGTCGGGTGAGAGCTCGCGGCCCTTTCGGATCAGCTCGAGGCCCGTCAGGCCGGGCATCTGGTGGTCGGTGATCACGACGTCGAAGACCCGTTTCTCGAGCAAGGCCAGGGCGTCCTTACCGTTGTCGCAGACGACTGTCTCGTGTCTCTCCCCGAGTACCTCGGAGAGGGTCGTTCGGATTCCCGGCTCGTCGTCGGCCACGAGGATGAGCATCGCTCTCTCCTGATCGGCATGGGAGGAGAGCCGGGTGAGGCCTTCAGAATTGCCGGCGGAAGCCGATCGGTAGGGATAGGGAAAGTCGCGGGGCCGTGCCCAGGCTTTTTCTGACGCAATGCAGGAATTCGCGACGGGTCGTTTCAGGCGCCGTTTTCGCGTGGGATCCGGGCTGGCGCTCGTGCTCTTTGGATGCACGAAGCCTGATGTGCCGGTCGTAGCTCCGGCTCCCGAGCCCCCCCCCGTCGCATCCCCACTGGCCCGAATCGAGCTGCACGTGCCGACCGTCCGTTATCGACGCTCGCAGGAGCTCGTCTGGGCCGACGCCGAGGGAGGTTTGCATTTGTTCAGGCACGACGGCGTTCAGACTCACGCGGGGGCAAGCGCCCGGATTGGCTACGTCTCGGGAACACGCCTGGAGCTGGGAGAGAAGTCTCTCGTCATCATTGACGACCCGGTTTCAGGCAATGAGCTCGAGGCTGACCGCGCGGTCCTTCGCGACGGCACCGTGCGGGGCGAAACGCGCCGGGAGCTCTGGGTCCTCACCACGGCGGCCGTCGTGCGGATCAGGCCGGCGCGGGCGGGGGCTGTTGCGCGTTCCACGTTCCAGGTGCGGGAGGGAGCCAAGCTGCGCGTGCGCCTTGCCGAGGGCCAGGGCACGCTGACGCCGCTCGAGAAGGGCCCCTCGGTCGAGCTCCGGCCCGGCCGGGAGGTCGTCGTTCAGGCGCCGCAAGCGCCAGAAGAGAGTTTTGGAGCCGGGCAGAGCGCCTCGCGTGCCTGGGTCGCCGAGCG
>CAYJTX010000009.1:7715-22261 GCA_964372615.1 uncultured Bacteriovoracaceae bacterium
ACGGTGGATTTGCCTCAGGATCAGGCTGAGACCGCGGACTCGGCGCTCCGGGTGCGCGGATTCGCCTCCAGCACGGCTTCCACGGTCTACGTCAACGGTCGCCGGGCGCCCGTGCTGGCGAACCGGAGCTTCGAGACGAGCGTTCCGCTCGAGCTCGGGGCGAACGTCGTCGTCGTCCAGGAGATCCTGCCCGATGGCAGGTCCGCGTTCCACCGACGGACGATCCATCGCACGGGTGACGGGCAGTGAGCGCCAAGGGAAAAATCCTCGTCGTCGACGATGAAGCGCACCAGCGCACGGTTCTCTGCGAAGCCGCGAAGGACCTGGGCTACGAGGCGGCGGCCGCCGAGTCGGGTCAGAAGGCGCTCGAGCTCATCCGATTCGGGAAGTACGACGTTGTCATCACCGATCTCATGATGCCGGGAATGACCGGACTTCAAGTATTGGAGCGCGCGCGGGTACACGATCCCACCGTCAGCGTCCTCGTGGCGACGGCGCACGGAACGATCGAGACCGCGGTCGAGGCGATGCGCCAGGGCGCCGAGGACTACCTGCAGAAGCCGGTCGAGTTCGAGGCGCTCGACCTCGTGCTGCAGCGGATCTTCCGGAAGCGCGAGCTCGTGCGGGAGAACCAGAGGCTTCGCAACGAGAACGACGTGCTGAAGAGGGAGCTCGGAATCCGCTACCACGTCGCCGGCAGCATCGGCCGCAGCGAGGCGGCCCAGAAGCTCGTCGACCGGATCGAACGTGCGATGAAGACCCGGGTACCCATCGCGCTGCTCGGCCCTACCGGGTGCGGGCACGAGGATTACGCCCGCATGATCCATTACAACGGTCCGTGGGCCGAGAGCCCGCTGATTCTCTTCGACTGCGCGTCCGTTCCGGGAGAGCTGCACGAGGCGCACCTCTTCGGCGAGGAGGAGGCGCTCGAGGGAGGCGTGCGGACCCCGACTCGGCCAGGGCTCGTCGAAAAGGCCCACCTCGGTACGCTCGTGGTCTTCGCGGTCCACCGGCTCGCCGACGTCTGTCAGGCCCGGCTCGCCCGCGCCACGACCGACCAGAAGACCCAGCGTTCGGGCGGCAGCCGTTTTTATCCTGCCAACATCCGGCTGGTGGCCACCTCTGAAAAGGACGAGTTCGACCGGGCGTTCACTGAAAGACGGCTGAGGCGCGAGCTGCGCTACCTCCTGATCGAGAACAAGATCCTGATTCCGAGCCTTCGGGAGCGGGCCGAGGATATCCCCGTGCTTCTCGCGGTCGCCGCGAAGAGGGCGGGACAGGCCCAGGGCAAGGACATCCAGAAGGTCAATCGCACGGTCGTGGAACGGCTGGAGCATTACGACTTCCCTGGCGACCTGAAAGAGCTCACCGCGCTCGTCGAGGCTGCGGTCGCGCGCTGCGACGGGCCGGAGCTCCACGTGGAGCACTTCGGATTCGAGCGCCTCGCCCGATGAGGCGCCTGCGTGACCAGCTCGGGCTGCTGCTGATCACCCTGGTCGCGCTCTCCGTCGCCGCGTGTGTATTGGTCACGGCGCGGATCCTCGTATCCGACAAGCGCGATTACGCGGTCGAGCTGGGCTCCCTGGCCGCACCGGCGGCCGCCGCGGCGCTGGGAAGCTACTTCGAGTCGCTCCACTCGCAGATCCGGCTCCTCGAGGCTTCGCCGGGTCGGCCTCCGGGTGGAACTCTCGAGGGGGTCGCCATTCTGGAGCGTCACGCCGGGGGGAGACGCTCGTGGTCGAGGGTGCTTGACCCCGAGCTGCGCGAAGTGCCGAGCCTGGGCGACGCGGCGGCCGAGGCGATCCGTCGGGCCGGAGACGGGCGAGCTGTCTTCCCGGTGGCGAACGCGAAGAACCCGGGGAGGGCGATGCTGGTCCTCGTGGCTCGCGCGGGGGCGGCCGCCTACCTCGCCTGGATCCATCCGGGCGCCGTGGATCGCCAACTCGAGCGGGCGGGCGCTCTTCCCGGCTATCTCGTGGGTGCCGACGGAGCCGTTCTCGCCTCCAACGGCGCCGCTCGAAAGTCCGCGCTGCCGAGCGGTTTTCGGGAGGCGGTCTCAGGGGCGCTCGCGCAACCGGCCGCGCCGAGCCTGCTGTCATGGGAACTGAAGGGGGAGGGCATCGACCTTCAGGCGACGCTGGCCCAGGTTCCTGGCCTCTCGAGTCTGGCGGTGACGACCGTCGCTCCGGCGACCGAGATGTCCCGACTCGCCCGCCGCGTTCTAGGCGCGATCGCCCCGTTCGCGGTCGTCGTCGCCCTGCTGGCGATCTCGGCCGGGCTCGTATTCGCCGCCCGGATCGCACGCCCGCTCGAGGAGCTGACGCGAGCCACCGGCAGGATCGCGCGGGGCGACTGGAAGGGCGCACTTCCGAGGGCGTCGTCCAACGAGGTCGGGCGTCTGGTGGTAGCCTTTGAGCACATGGGCCGCGAGCTCGGTGTCCGCGAGGAGGAGCTCAGGAAAGCGCAGCAGGAGCTGATCCGCTCCGAGCGCCTCGCCGCCCTCGGAAAGTTCAGCGCGGGCGTGGCCCATGAGGTGAAGAATCCGCTCGGCTCCATTCTGGGCTACGCGCAGCTTCTGCAGCGGAGGCTCCAGGAGCCGGAGGGTTCCCCCGCCCGCACGTATCTCAACAACATCGCGGACGAGACCCGGCGGGCGAGCAAGATCATCACCGAACTTCTCACTTTCGCGCGTCAGAAGCCGCCGGCTCTCGTCGAGGCCGAGCTCGCGCCCTCCGTCGAGAGGGTGCTCTCCTCCCTTGCTCCCGAGGCGACCGCGGCAGGCGTTTCGCTCGAGCGGGCCCCGGGCGATGAGGGGGCTCGGGCGCGGCTGGATCCGGAGCAGATCCACCAGGTGCTCCTCAACCTGGTCACGAACGCGATCCACGCGGTCTCGACTTCACCCACGGGCGCGCGGCGGGTCTCGCTCGCGGTCGTTCGCGACGGCGGCCAGGTGGGGTTTCGGGTCTCGGATAGGGGTTGCGGAATCGCTCCCGGCGACCTGCCCAAGATCTTCGAGCCGTTCTTCTCGACGAAAGAAGTGGGAAAGGGCACGGGCCTCGGCCTTTCGATCTGCGACGGCATCGTTTCCCAGCACGCAGGAACGATCGCGGTTCGCTCGGAGCAGGGCCACGGCTCCGAATTCACCGTCTGGCTGCCGGCCGCCTGATCCGGTCATTCTGGGTCACTGGGGCGCGAACGCACCGGAGCCAGCACCGCGCCAGCTGGAAGCCAAGATCCGTTACTCATCGACGCGGGTAGCTGTGCCTGGGTGTTCGGCTTCTTCCTCGCGGACGGCGTCTTCCATCTCCTGCACTTCGCCGCGCACGCCCCAGAGGCGGCGCAAGTACCTGGGCGCATGAATCGCGAGCGCCGCGAAGATGCCGTACTTGACGCCGCGACCGAGGAGCACCGCGCCGCCCACCTGCCAGAGCGGCATGTGCGCGAGCCCGCAGAGGGCGACCGCGGGCTGCTGCGGCAGCGGTCCGAAGGCCATCACGGCGAGCGCCCAGAAGCCGTAGGCGTCCAGGAACGACTGGAGGTCTGCCCACGCTCCGCCCTTCCAGGCGTCGCCTGCTAGCCAGGTGACGAAGGGCTCACCCAGGTGCTGGGCCCCCGCAGCGAGCAGCAGCGCGCCCGCGGTCGAGCCGAGCGACACGGCGAGAAAGTAGAAGATCCAGCGACTGGGTCTGACGAGGACGGAGCTGATGAGCAGTCCGTCAGTCGGGATGAAAGCCACGAAGAGATCGATGCCTGCGAGCCCGCCAATCGCCAAGGGAAACCAGGGCCGGTCGGCGTTGCGGCGCAGACGGGCGAGAAAGCGGCCGAGGCTGTGGTTCACGTTTCAGCTCGAAGGGCTAGGCGCCGCCCCCGCGCGGAGCCGTCTTCTTGCCCAGGGCCCGCTTGTCGAAGCCGAAGACGCGGGCGGCGTTGTCATGGAATACGGCTCGCCAGTGCTCCTTCGGGATCGCGCGCTTCACCGCGGCGACGTAGGAGCCGATGTCCGTGAGCGGCCAGTCGGTGCCGAACATGAGCTTCGACGGATCCTCGACGTAGCCGAAGGCCCAGGCGATCGGCTGCGTGACGTAGGTATCCACATCCTCCTTCGGCGTCTTGCTCAGGTCGCCGATGAGCAGCGCCGACAGATCCAGAGTGACGTTCGGATTTTTGTAAGCCACCTCGGCCGCGGACTGGATCCAGGGATTGCCCAGGTGGGCTATGACGAACTGCACGTCCGGAAAGTCCACCGCGACCTCGTCGATCGTGAGCGGGTCGGCGTACTTGAGCTTGGCCTTCGTCGAGTACGTGTCGCCGGCGTGGAAGACCACCGGGACGCGGTACTTCCGCGCGAGGCGATAGGCGACCCGGTAGCGCGGGTGGTTCGCCCACTGGTGGACGTAACCGAGATAGACCTTGATGCAGCTGAATTTTCCGGACCTGAGGCCCTTCTCGAGCCCCTTCGCGTCGATCTTCGGCCCGACGCCCGCGCAGTGGATCACCCCGAGGCTCTTCGTCGACGTCTGATACCCCTGGCCTCTGGCCCCGGTATGAGAGACCGCGCCGACGACGCCGTTCTTCTCGAACTCCTCTTTCAGGCGCTTCAGCGAGACGGGAATCCCGCTCGTCCGCTCGAGCTTGCCGTCGAAGCGCGTGTGCAGGTGCGCGTCGATGATCGGAAAGGCGGCGTCGCTCGCGAGATCCTTCGACTCGACGGCGTCGACCGCGGATTCGGCAGGCGCCTGGGATCGCGTGCAGCCCGCGATCGGCAGAGCCAGGGTCAATAGAAGAAAAGGGATGACGTTTCTCATAGGCTCAGACTCCGTGACATTTCTTGAGTTTCTTGCCGCTGCCGCAGTGGCAAGGGTCGTTTCGGCCCAACTTGGGTTCCGCCCGCACGATGGGCTCGCCCTTCAGGGGCTGGGCATCGACGAAAGTCCAGACACCCCCCTCGCGCGCGAAGAGGGCCCGTTCGTAATGCTCCTGAACCTTTCCGCTCTCGTCCGACTTCAACCGGTACCGGGCGTGGAACGCGATCGCGCCTTCCTCGTCCTTCTCCCCTCCGCCGCTCGTCTCAAGGATCTCGAGTCCGAGCCATTCCGAGCCGCCGGACCATTCCTCGACTTGATCCCTCTTGACCTCGGCGCGGGTCTTGGAGTGATGGGACTGGACGATGTAGTCGACGTCTCCCCGGGTGAACGCGGTGTAGCGTGACCGCAGCAGGTCCTCGGCGGTCCAGGCGGGGGACTTCCCCTGGATCAAGGGCAGGCAGCAGGCGATGAGGGGTCGGCCGGATCCACAGGGGCAGTTCATGGTGCTCATGGTGCGCCCGGGGTCTTCTCACAGGATGGTCCAAACCAAAAGGCTCCGATTCGTGGTAATGGGGGCCATGGCGATTCAGATTTCGGAAGCTGAATACCGGGCGCGGATCCAGGAGACCTTCGATCGGATCTCCAAGGCGCTCGACCCCATCGACCCGGACACCGTCGAGTGCGACGTCGCCTTCGGGGCGCTCTCTCTCAAGTTCGCCGATGGATCCAAGGTCATCCTGAGCGCTCAGCCGTCCGTCCGCCAGCTCTGGATGGCGGTCACCTCGCGCGCCATCGCCGTCCATTTCAATTGGGACGGGGAAGGCTCCCGCTGGGTCGATGACCGGGGAGCTGGGACGGAGATCCTCTCATTTCTCGCGAAGCATCTGAAGGACTCGGCTGGGATCGACCCGAACTTCTAGGCTACTGCTAGCGTCCGCGCGGCGGTCCTACTCGACTCGCCCAGATACCGAGCGCTTCCTGAGGTTTCGCCTCGGGTTCGGAAGTGCGATAATGGCTGCGACGACCCAAGATGCGCCAGGTCACCGTCTATACCATGGATTACTGCCCGTATTGCGAGCGTGCGAAGGAGCTGCTCACGCGCCGGGGTGTCCCGTTCCGAGAGGTCCGCTTGGAGACGAGCGACGAGCAGGCCTGGGACGATCTCTACGACCGCAGCGGAATGCGGACGATGCCGCAGATCTTCGTGACCGAGAACGGCCCTGAGGGCCCGAAAGAGCGCCTCGTCGGCGGTTACGCGGAGCTTGTGGCCATCGACGCGAAGGACGCCTTGGCGTCCTTGAGGTGATGGTTCGCCTGCCCGAGCGCCTGGCCGGAGTAGTGGCTCTCGAGCCAGAGCGAGCGCCCGTCGAGCACGTCGCGCGCGACCCGCACCTTCACGCCGTCCGCGTTTCGTCGCAAAGCCCGGAAATTCGCTTCCACGCGGTCTCTCGCCTCCCGGCAGAAGAGCTGGGCGAGGTCCACGCAGTTGCCGCTGCCGTCCTTCGCTGACCACGCGGCGGCCCGCCCCACCGTCGCCGCCATCGCGAAGAGATCGGTCGCGATGTCGACCACGCGCATGAGCTGGAGCTGGCGCCTCTCGAGCCTAGGCCCGTTGAGCACCATGAGGTGGAAGATCGAGCGCGCCAGGCGATGCGAGGCTGCCTCGGCGTAACGCAGGTGCCGGCCCAGGCCTCCCGGCAGGCCCGCGTGCCGGAAAACGAAGAGCCGGTTGAAGAGCGGAGCGATCCACTGCCACGGATACCAGCCCGCGTAGAACGACGCCGCGCGCGCGGCCGTCGCCAGGCGCTTGCCCCAGCCGAGCCGGGAGCTCAGCACGTCGCCCGCCAGACCCAGGTGGCGGTCGAGCGCTTCGCGCGCCGTGAACAGGCGAAGGATCTCGCTCGTCCCCTCGACGATCATGTTGATGCGCGAGTCGCGGAGCATGAGCTCCGTGGGAATCGGCTTCTCGCCTCGCGCCTGGAGCGACGCCGCTGTCTCGTAGCCCCGACCGCCGCGGAGCTGCAGGAAGTCCTCGATGATCCGGTGCGCCCACTCGCTGCCGAAGAGTTTTGCCATCGCAGCCTCGAGCCGAATGTCATGCGACTTCTGATCGACCCAGACTCCCGAGAGCCAGGTGATCGCCTCCATCGCGAAGAGGTGGGCGGCGTTGAAAGCGATCTTGTGCGCGCCGGCCTCGTGGCGCCCGACCGAGGCGCCCCACTGCTTGCGCTCATTTCCCCAGTCGCGCGAGAGCTCGAGTACTCGGCGCAGGCCGCCGATGCAGGCCGAAGGCAGGCTCAGGCGCCCGGCGTTCAAGGTGATGAGCGCGAGCCGAAGCCCCTTGCCCGTGCCCCAGATGATGTTTTCCTTTGGGACCTTCACGTCCTTGAAGCGGAGCTGCGCATTGTAGATGCCGTTCAGACCCATGAAGCGGCAGCGGTGCGCGATCTCGAGGCCCGGCATTCCCTTCTCGACGATGAACGCCGTGATCTGCTTCTTCTCGCGGCCCTTGTCGAACTTTGGCGGAGTCTGCGCCATCACGACCATGATTTCGGCGATGGCGCCGTTCGTGCACCAGAGCTTCTCGCCGTTGATGATGTAGTGATCGCCGTCGGCGGTGGGTGTCGCGGTCGTCGACATCTGCGCGGGGTCGGAGCCCACGCCCGTCTCGGTGAGCGCGAACGCCGAGATCTCGCCTCGAGCCATTCGGGGGAGGTATTTTTTCTTCTGAGCTTCGGTGCCGAAGAGCTGGAGCGGCTGCGGTACGCCGATGCTCTGGTGGGCCGAAAGCGTCGCACCGACCGAGGCCGAGTAGCTGCAGCAGAGCGCGAGCGCGCGGTTGTAATTCACCTGCGAGAGCCCAAGGCCGCCGTACTCCTTCGGGATCTTCATGCCGAAGAGGTCGAGCTCCCTCATGCCGTTCAGGACGGGCTCTCCCAGCTCGCCCGCGCGGTCGATGGCGTCGGCGTCGACGTACTTCTTGAGGAAGGGCTCAATCTTTCGCAGGAAATCGTCACCGATGCGGCGATCCGCCTCGGTCTGCTCGGGGTAGGGAAGCACGGACTTGGTTCGAAGCCGCCCCATGAACAGGTCGGCGACGAAGCTCGGCCGCGTCCAGTTCAGCTCCCGGGCGCTCTCGGCGACCTCGAGCGCTTCTAGCTCTTCGCGGTTCTTTCCCTTGCCGTCCAGAAGTGCGGAGTTGGACATGGTGTTCCCCCTGAGATGCCCGCAGGCGAAGCCTGCTTGCGCAGCCGGTGTTTTTTACCGTTTGCCCTCAGGGGGATGGCCCTGACAAGGCCTTTTTGCTCAGGAATAGCGGTGGTTCCAAAGTGGGACGCTTGCGATGGCGCGTTCCGACTAGGGACGGATTCAGCCGGATCTCCAGAGAGACGAGTGCGATTTTGTCCATAAACGGGACACCTCCGCGATGTATAAGTTCCCCATGGCGGGAGTGGTCTACGTCATTGGCGGAGGGTCGGTCGGAGTTTTCCTGGCGGCGCGCCTGTCCCTGGTTCTGCCAGTCACCCTGGTTGTTCGCGAAGGACGAGGCGAGGCCTACCGGAAGGGGATCGACGTCCTCTCAGCGGCTGACGGGCGCGTCTTGTGCGAGGCGCGCTTGCCAGTCGTTGAATGGAGTCAGCTCCAGCGAATGGGAGCCGGCTCGTGGCTGTTTTGGACACCCAAGGTTCATGATCTTCGCGACGCCCTCAGGGCGGCGCGAGGGCGTCTGAATGGATCCGAAACGCACGTCTTCTGTCAGAACGGCCTCGGGGTGCTCGAGGACGCGCGTGAGTGCCTGGCAGGCGCGCAGAGGTTGGCGCGGGCCGTTCTTTGGCTCGGTGTGAGGCGACTGGGGTCTGAAGAGCTCAGGACGGCGGGGGATCCGGCGCGCGTTCGGGTCGTGCAGGCTGGCGTCAGCTTGAGCGAGATCGCGAGCGATAGTGCGGCGACCAATGAAGAGCTCGGGCGCTGGGTTCGCTTTCTCGAGGCGGCCGGCATTCCGTCCGCGCGAGCGACGGGAGGGGTGCGCGCGGTGGAGTGGCGCAAAGCCTACTGGAACGCCGCTTGGAACGCGCCGCTCGCCTTGGCCGGTCAGGCGAATGAGGCGGTCTTTTCGGACCCGGCGATTGGGGACCGCGTGCGGAAGCTCATGCTCGAGGTGGCGCGTGTCGCGGAGGCGGAGGGCGTGGAGCTCGGTCCCAAGGACGAGCGGCGGGTCTGGGAGTCCGGGCGCCAGGTCGCGGCGAATCGGTGCTCGATGGTGCAGGACCTGGATGCGGGAAGGCGCACGGAGATTGAGTGGTTGAACGGGGCGGTCGTTCGGCTGGCGAGGGCGCACGGGATCGCGGTCCCCGAGAACGAGCGGGTGCTTGCGGCGATCCGAGAACGCGAGGCGCGCGTCGGAAAAGCCCCCGACGCGGCAGTTTGAAGTTGAAAACCCCCCGGTGCGAGGTTAGCTCTGAGACCTCGTTTTCCTTGTGAAGACAGCCTCCTGCGTCCCCATCGTCTAGAGGCCTAGGACATCGCCCTTTCACGGCGGTAACCGGGGTTCGAATCCCCGTGGGGACGCCAATCATCACATTCCAAGCGCTCATCCGTCCATTGGCCTCCGGGGACTTTGGAGTCGGCCAATGGACGGATGAGCGCTTGGAATGTGATGATTGGCGTCGTCCCGCTTTCCATCGGAAAGCGGGACCGGGCGAAGCCCGCCCACGGGGATTCGAACGTGAGGAGCGGCCGCGGCGGACATGACTTGACGTCATGTCTGACGCGGTAGGGCGGCCAGGAGGGCCGACCTAGCGACGAAGCCGCCCCCGGAGCGAGGAGCGTGAAGCGACGAGCGCGAGGGGGCGAATCCCCGTGGGGACGCCAAACTATCCCTCAGTTAGGTCCGATTCGGCGGCCTCTTCACTACCCGAAACCGCTCGACGTTACGGGGGTCGATCCCAGTCGCGACCCTGAAGGACGAGTGCATCCGGCTCCTCGACGGGATCGACGAGGCAAAGCTGCGCGCCGTCCACGCGGTCCTGACCGGATTCATCGGGTAGCGCCTACAGGTAGTCCAGGATCGGCATGTCAACGCGCGCTTCAAGGCAGTCGGCGGCAAAAAGAGCTGCGCCGAGATCTCCCGTCCAGAGGGAGTAGCGCCCCTTTCCGCGCCTTGCGCGCCACTCATCGACTTGCCTGAGCGCATGGACGGCAAATCGCCGCGCCCGTTCCAGCCACCTCGGATCACCGGTGCGCCCAAAAACTTTCAGAAAGGCGTAGCCATTGCCCGAGGTGCCATGACAAATGCCTTGTCCCTTCGTCATGCAGGGCGGACCCGCTCGCCAGACCAGTTCCGCGCCAGCAAGCAGGAGGTCGAGGTCCAGTTGCAGGAACCCCTTCTGACCCGGAATCCCAAGCTTCCGAGATAGGCCAGAGCGCATCCGGATCGAAAGCCGCAACCGTGTCCGTAATGATGTCTCGGATCTTTTTTCAAATCTCCAGTTCATCCCACGGATCACTGCTGAGTGGCTCGAACGCCTCGGGACGGTAGAGAGCCGGCGAGGACGAACTCACGACGAGACCTCCGGAGTATGCGAGCGACTCGGGGCAGCGCTCGTCGTCCGAGGCACTTTCCAGACGAAGGCCCGAGCCCGAGCTTCCTTGCCACGACGAAGGCCGATGTCCCTTTCCAGGCAAATGACCCACTCGGGACAAGGCTTCTTATAGGGGAGACTCAACTTGAACTTGAGCTCATCCCACGTCAGTCCGGCCGGAGTCGCTTGCAGCGTTTTCTGAATGGCCGTTCTGAACTCTACGTAGTGCATGATTCGCCCCTTGAATCGAGCAACCCTCGCATCACCCTCAGCCGCCGTCAAACTCTAGTCCTTCCGGAAACAAGGCGGTATGGAGCCCAGGTGTGAATGACATATGGATAATTCCATACTTATATGGTACCGTGAAACGTGGATTTCGAGTGGGACGCATCCAAAGAGTTGCTAAACATCCGGAAGCATCGCGTAACGTTCGTTGAAGCCGTGGAAACGTTTCTCGACCCGTCCGGATTTCAGCTCGTCGATCGCAAACACTCACGCATGGAGGCGCGATTTTACTGGGTGGGCAAATCGAAGTCGGGGCGGGTCCTGACCATCTGGTTCACGCGGCGGCCCGACAGGATTCGAATCATCGGATGCGCCGAATGGCGCGCTTTCAGGAGACTGTATCATGAAGAGACCCAAGCTGAGTGATCTCAAGATCGACGCCAAGGGCACGGCGGATATCCGCCGTCGCATGGCTCGTACAAAGCGAATCAAGATCACGATAAACGTGGACCAGGAGAGCCTGGATACCCTCAAGCGCTTATCCGGCGAGTCAGGAGTGCCCTACCAAAAGCTATTGAATCAAGTCCTGAAGGAAGGCCTTGAGAATCGGAAGAGCGCCGATTCACGCTTGGATACGCTGGAACGCGAAATCCAACGCCTCAAGAAGCTGATCGCCGCCTGACCTGACATCGGCACATGCGAATGGCGAGAGTGGCATACCGCGCCGGCAAGGAGATCCCGGTGACGAACATGAAAGGCGAGTGCATCCGGCTGCTGGATCGGATCGACGACGCCCGGCTGCGGGCGGTACACGCCGTGCTGCTCGGTTTTGTCACCTGACCAGACGCGTGCGCCCCGCCGTGAGGCGGCAGGCGCACGCGAGGAGGCGCCGGGCTCTACCCGGCAGCCTCCGCGAGGTCGCTATCCCGGCCGACGGCGGAGCAAGCCGCCACGGCCGCCTCGTAGTCCTCGCGGCGGATGAAGCGGGGCTCGGTGCGGAATACATTGCGCACATAACGCGCGGCAGCGAATCCCTCGAAATCGAGGCTGACGCCTCCTTCCGCACGGTAGTCGGCGTACAGCTCGGGCAGATCGGATTCACCCCAGGCCGGTAGCTCGTGAAGCGCCAGGATGAGCGGCCAATTCCTCGTCCGCTGAATCCCGTACATCTCGTTGAAGTGCGAATCGAGGCAGATCGAGTCCCGGCCCTCGACGCAGCCGCATTGCGGGCACGGAGTCCTCAGCGACTCCGAATCGAAGAGGTCGCCGCAGCGGTAGCATCATTTGTCAGTACCCTGAGCTCAATCCAGCCAGTGGCTCTCGTCGTGATAAACGGGTTTGAGGTGCCCGGTCCTGAGTTCCTGGGCCAAATGAAGGGCATCTCGATAGTCCGTTTTGGCCCCCTGTTTTTTCGCCACATACACGGGGTTGCAGACCAAAAGATGGTCCACATGTTCAACCCAAGTCACATACAGCCATTGGGAGAGGGTGCCCCGCCTCGTCTACAACCACCGCGGTGCAGGTACTTGAATGAGCGTCCAATCCGATGTAATAGTTCATTTGAAGCATTCCTTTCGTGTTTATAGGTTTACCTATATGACACGGCGGCACTTCGGTGCCGGATGATGTCCAAAAAATGCGACTTTGTCCCTCGATGACGTTTATGTCGTCACGATGGGGATGCTGCTTTCTCTACATTGTCTTGAAAAGAGTGTCTGAGTGAGTTCATCGGGGGATTTTCAATCACGGCTGAGCGCCATTCGTGCCGGCAAGGCGCAAACGGGCGAGCTTGGACTGGACGCAGCCATGCAAGCCGTCTTCTTGAGGCTTTTGGCCAGCTTTGATGAGCTTCTTTGCCTGCCGCTCGCCCAGATCGAGCGCTTGGCTTATCAGATGGACACCGCCAGGAAAGTGCTTTCCCGGATGAAGGGGCGCGCGATCCTGGCCGATGAGGTGGGCCTGGGCAAGAGCGTCGAAGCGGGCCTCGTGCTCAAGGAAGCCATGATTCGTTCGATGGCCAAGAGTGCCTTGATTCTGGCCCCTCCGAGCCTTCTTTCTCAGTGGCAGGAGGAGTTGGAGTCCAAGTTTTCGATCCCGTCACAGGTGATTCACTCCGGAGCGGTGGAAGAGTGGACGAAACCTGGCGTTCTCATCGCCTCGACCGCCCAGGCCAAGCGTGCCTCTCACGCGGAGGCGCTGTCTTCACGGATGTTCGACCTCATCATCGTCGATGAGGCCCATCATATGAGGAACCGAAACACGCTGCTTTGGAAATGCGTGAGTCGCCTGAAAAGCAAGTACCTCCTACTCTTGACGGCAACCCCCATCCAGAACTCGGTGGATGATCTCTTCAACCTGATCACGCTTCTTAAGCCCGGGCAGCTCTCCACCGCCCAGGAGTTCAAATCGCGCTTTATTGAGAAAGGGACGCGGGGCCTTTCGGTACGCAATGTTCCGGAGCTCAAAGGTCTCGTCTCGGACGTGATGGTCCGAAATTCCCGCGCGGAGGTGGGCTTGGAGCTGCCGCCCCGGCAGGCCCAGACCGCCATCGTGGATTCGTCGGCCCAAGAAAAGGAATTTTATGAACAGGCTTTGGTGGGACTCAAGAAGAAAGGGTTGAGCCGCTTGGCCGTTCTCACGGCCAGCCGGATGCTGGGAAGTTTGCCTGTGACTGCCCTCCCCCTTTTGCGGGAGATGGGAGTCCGGCTGCCCGAGGAACGTCTGGGGCCTTCTCCGTCCAAGATCGCGTTTCTGGAAAAATACCTCCGCCGCATCTGGCAGGCGAAGCCCGGAGAGAAAATCCTGATCTTCACTCAGTTCACTGAAACCCATCGGAGCTTGGTTCGCCATTTCAGGGAACAGATGGATGTGGCGGAGATCGTGGGCGGTCAGTCCGGCGGTGTTCGCGAGAGTGAGGTTCAGAGATTCCGGGAAAACGCTTCCCTGCTCGTCTCAACGGATGCCGGCAGCGAGGGAAGAAATCTACAGTTTTGCCACCACCTCATCAACTTCGATATTCCGTGGAATCCCATGCGGCTCGAGCAGCGGATGGGGCGTCTCCATCGGTTTGGCCAGAAGGAGCCCGTGACGATCCTGAGCTTATGTAGCCAGGGGTCCATCGAGGAAGTGCTTTTGGACCTGCTCGATCGCAAGCTCAACCTCTTTGAGCTCGTAGTAGGCGAGCTTTCTTCGGTACTCGGCGAGATCGAGGACGAAAGGAGCTTCGAGGAGCACGTGGGGGATCTGTGGATCGACAGCGACTCCGTCGATGCCTTTCGCGAGAAGATGTCCGGAGTTTCGGCTGAGCTGACCGACGCCAGACTTCGGGTGGCAAAAGTGCGCAAGCTCGATGAGGCGATTTTCATGGACGTGGGTAGCGCATGAATACTTCGAAGGAAGCGGTGTCGCTTTGGCACGAAAAACCCGGACTCCAGGGAATCGAAAGCCTGGTGGCCCAGACCCTTCCTGTCGCTGTGGAATCCGTGGGGGGAATCTGCGAGGCGCGGGGGCACACGTTTGAACTGGCTCTTCCGGAAAGTGTCCAAACGGACGGAGGTGATTCTACCCAAGGTCGCGGCACCGCTTTTGCGGAATTCGCCAGCCCAGATCTGCCACACATTGGCCTCGCCCATCCCCTGATTCTGGGTTTTTCTGACCGCGTTCTGGAGTCCACTCCGATCGACATCGTGGAACTCACGCCCTTTCACAAAGAAACGCCGCCCCAGCGGGTGATTGAAAAACTCTCGGCGGTCATGACTTTTCGACCGTCCAAGATCGAGCTTGCCAAGCAAGAGCGTGTCCGCCGCGTATGGACGCATTCTGTCTATTGGTTTGGATTCGAGGCCGCAGGTGTCGGAAACCGCCTCCGACATTTCCTGCAGGATTCGGATGGACGATTCCTTCCTACCCCCGATGAGTACCTCAAGCGGCTGAA
>CAYJTX010000010.1:0-8839 GCA_964372615.1 uncultured Bacteriovoracaceae bacterium
CAGCTATTCCTGAGCTTACAGTGAAACGCATTGGGAGGACATCCACATTGAAGGATAGAGATAGGATGCCGAGAACCGCGATCCTGGGTCTTCTGGTATCCCTGGTGAGTCCCGCTGCTCGGGCCGAGTCGGTCGGCTTTGACTCGGATCGGGTGGGAGGCCTCCCGCAGGGGTGGCGATCGGGTGTGACTGGACGCGGTTCGCCCGCGTGGGCCGTCGTCGCGAGCGACGATGCGCCGAGCAGGCCCCAGGTGCTCAAGCAGTCCGCGACCGCTGATTTCCCCTGGGCCGTGAAGCCGGACGTCTCGATCGCGGACGGGGCCGTGGAAGTGAAGTTCAAGCCCATCAGCGGAGAGGACGACCAGGCCGGTGGCGTCGTGTGGCGCTTCAAGGACGGGAGCAACTATTACGTCGCCCGGGGCAATGCGCTCGAGAACAACGTATCCCTCTATTACGTCGAGCACGGAAAGCGAAAGACGCTCAAGTATGTCGAGGCTCCGGTGAAGGCCGGCGAGTGGAACCTGCTTCGCGCGGAGTTCTCAGGCAAGAGGATCAAGATCGTACTCAATGGCAAGGCTTACATCGAGCTGGATGACGAGCACATTTCCAGTCCTGGGGCTGTTGGCGTCTGGACCAAGGCAGATAGCGTCACTGAGTTCGATGACTTGAGCTACGAAAGGACAGTGAGCCGAGCGGAAGGCGAGCGTGCCGGTCGAGCGGAAGGCGAGCGTGCAAAATGAAGTGGGTCACCCGTGAGCGCCCGAAAATCGATCGCATCGCCTGCCCGTGGCTGATTGCCCGGTTCGTCGACAAGAATCCGGAGTTTCTCTACGTTCCGAGCAAGGAAGTGATGAGTACGGCCAGGGAAACGGGCGCAGTACCGTACGACGTGCCTGGGGTGGAGCTCACCCACGACGGCGACCTATGCAGTTTCGACGCGTTCTTGAAGAAGTACGAGCTGAGAGACCCTGCCCTCGAGCAGCTTGCGACCGTAGTGCGCGGCGCGGATACGGACCGGTTGGACCTCGCTCCGCAGGCGTCAGGCCTGCTTGCCATCACGCTCGGCCTTTCGCACAATATCCGCGATGACCACGAGATGCTGAAGCTCGGGATGGTGATTTACGACGCGCTCTATTCCTGGTGCAGATCCTGTCAGGGCGAGACCCACGGCTGGCCGCCCAGCGGCTGAGGAGTCATGCAGTACCTCTTTTTTTTGTTCGCAGCGACCGCCCTGGCGTCCACTTCCGAGGAAGTCGTGGTCTATACTTCGGTAGATGATGTCTTCGCTCGCCCGATCGCCGAGAAGTTCGAGCGTGAGAAGGGCATCCGAGTCAGGCTCGTTCCCGATACCGAAGAGACCAAGAGCACGGGCCTCCTCAACAGGCTTATCGCGGAGAAAGAGCGGCCCCAGGCGGACGTCTTCTGGAGCGGCGATCCCGTCCGGGCCGCGATACTGAAGAGCAAGGGCCTATCCGCGCCGTATCGCTCCCGGGAGGCGGCGGATCTTCCGGCGCGCTTCAGCGACGCCGGTGGTCACTGGACGGGGTTTTCCTCGCGGGCGCGCGTGCTGCTTTACAACAAGAGCGCGGGCTTTGTCCCGAGTTCAGTCGAGGATCTCGCGGCTTCCCGATGGAAGGGAAAGGGTTGCATCGCGAATCCGCTCTTCGGGACGACCTCGATGCACGCGGCCGCCCTCTTTCAAATGATGGGGGACGAAAGGGCGCGCAGGTTCTTCGATGCGATGGCTGACAACGGCGTGAAGCTGCTCTCGTCGAACGGAGAGGTCAGGCGCCGGGTCGCGTCGGGGGAGTGCGCGTTCGGGCTGCTGGACACGGACGACGCCTATGAGGCCATTCGAGACGGGAAGCCCGTGGAGGTCGTGTACCCCGATCAGGAAGGGATGGGGGCGCTCCTGGTTCCCAATGCGGTAGTCCTGATCGCGAAGGCTCCGCATACGGAAGCCGGCAAAGCCTTCATCGACTACCTCCTGAGTCCTGCCACCGAGCTCGCGCTCGCGGAAAGCGAAGCGGCGCAGCTGCCGCTCCGTCCCGGCGTGAAAGTTCCGCCCCAGGTCCGCCCGCTCGAGAAGATCAAACCCATGAAGGTGGACTACGCCCGCCTCGCCCCGCTGCTGGAGACGCTTTCGCGCGGCTATCTCAAGCAGTGGGTGGAACGAATGCGACGATGATTTCCCCTCTGGTGCTGGAGCGGGCAGGCCATTGGCGAGGGGCACTGTGCCTGCTCCTGCTCGCGCTGGTCCTCGCTCCGATCCTTCCGTTGATCGCGAAGGTGGGAGTCGGACCGGTGGGCCCCGAGTTCTGGCCGAGCCTGGGCCGAAGTGTCGCGACCGGGGCCGGTGTGTCGGTTCTCAGCCTGATACTAGGGCTTCCACTCGGTGTTCTGGCGGCGATTTACCGTTTCGCGGGCCGTGGGCCGCTCCTCGGCCTGAGTGCCCTGCCGATGCTGGTGCCGTCGTTCATTTGGGCCCTCGGGATCTCCGAGCTTCGCCTTCCCTTCGGCTCCGTGCTGGCCTTCTCCACGATGGGCTTCTCGCTAGTTCTGTGGGTCGCGTTCGGGGCGGCACGCCTCACGACCCGGGGGCAGGCGGACGCCGCCCGTCTTGTCGGCGGCGAGCGGGCCATGCTGGCCTTGCTTTTCCGGGAAACTCTTCCCCTAGCCGCACTCGCGGCGATCTTCGTCGGCGTGTGGACGCTCTCCGATCCCGGGCCCGGCCAGATTCTCGGTTCCCACGGAGCGGCCTCGGAAATCCTGGTCAGCTTCTCGGCACTTTACGACTTTGACCTCGCCGCGCGCCAATGCCTCCTGCTGGGGCTCGCGGTTCTTGTGCTCGTGGGCCCGTTCGCCCCGCAGCTGGGCGAGCGGCTCGGGCGGGTGCTCATGGCCAGGGAGCAGGCCGCCCTGCGGCCACTGCGGCCGAAGTACAGCCCGGCCTGGGTCTTCGCTCCCGCGCTGGGTCTTCTCGTGATTCCTCCACTCCTCGGCTGGCTGCGGCCGTTGCTGCGTTCATTTCCGCTTGAGCGCGCCTGGATCGAGGTGGCGCGAACTCTCGGCAACACGGTCCTGTATGCCGGCGGCTCGGGAGTGATCGCGACCGGCCTGGGTTTCAGCCTCGCGATCGCGGCCGGAAGAGGCGCCCGCACACGCGGACTTCTGCTCGCTGTTGTCCTCGTCGCGTTCAGTCTTCCGTCCTCCCTGGCCGCGCTGGGCCTTCTGTCGCTCTCCGCGTCGGCGTCCGTGGGCACGGATTTTCTACTGAGAAGCCGCTTTACGGTAACGGCGGCGCTGGGGCTTCGGCTCCTGCCCGTGGCGTTTCTCGTGGGTCTGAACGCGCTCGGGTCGAGCTCGCCCAGCTGGGCCGAGGCGGCCACGGTTCACGGTGTGTCGCTTGCGCGCTACGGCTGGGGAGTTCTGCTTCCCGGCTTGGGTCGTCCCGCGCTCCAGTCCCTGATGGTCGTTTCGCTGCTGGCCTGTGCCGAAGTGGGTCCGGTGCTCCTCCTCCGGCCGCCGGGCGAGGATTCGCTTCCCGTCGCGATCTTCACGGTGATGGCGAACGCGCCGGAAGCATTCGTGGCGAGCCTGTGCCTGATCTATTTCGCGGGCGCGCTCGCCCTGCTCGCGCTGGCGGGCGTCTGGCTGACGCGGAGGACGGCGTGATTCAGTTCAGAAGTGTTTCGAAACGCTTTGGAAACGTCGTCGCGCTCGAGAGCGTGAGCTTCGAAGTACCGGTCGGAGAGAACACGGCGCTTCTCGGCCCCTCGGGCTGCGGAAAGTCTACGGCGCTGAGGCTTCTTGCCGGCCTCGAGACGCTGGACGGGGGTCAGATCCGGGTGGGGGGGCGGACTGTCTCGGAGCCCGGACAGAACCGGGTTCCTCCCCAGGAGCGGGGGGTTTCGATGGTTTTCCAGGATCTCGCGCTTTGGCCGGGAATGACGACTCTTCAAAATGTCGTCTTCGCCTGCCGCGACCCGCAGCGGGCGAGGGATGCGCTGAGCTTGTGTTTGATCGACCCTCTCGCCGATCGTCGGCCGCATCTTCTCTCCGGAGGCCAGCAGCAGCGGGTCGCCCTCGCTCGAGCGCTTTCCGTTTCCCCGCCCTATCTCCTCCTCGACGAGCCGTTCTCGGGCCTCGACCTGATCACGAAGATGCAGCTCCTGGACGAGATCCGGAAGCTAGCCCGAGCGCGCGGTACCACGGTCGTTCTCGTCACTCACGACCCACTGGAGGCGAGCGCGCTCTGCGAGCAGGCCGTCGTTCTTGAGGGCGGACGAGTGATCGAGGCCGGCGCCTACCGCTCCCTTCTCGCGTCCCCCAAGTCGCGAACTCTGCAGGTCTTCAGGGAGCACGTCGTTTCCTGACTATTTGTTCAGGACCTCTTCAGAGGCGCGGGGCGCGCGTCGGGCGATAGGTCGTAGAAGACCGCTTGGACCGTCTTGACTTCTCAGGGGGCACATGAATACTCGAGGCAGCTAATCGGCTGTAATGACAGGGTAACTCATGAGCCTCCTTTCAAAAGGCCTGAACGCGAGACGTGCGCCCATTCGCCCTGAATCCCTGCGGTTTGTGATCTCCAGGCTTCGAAACCGCATTCATTTGAAGGGCGCCCGGCTGATCGATCCGAGGGCCGGCACCGATCGCAAGCTGGACCTCATTGTAGGAGGCGGAAAGATCCAGCGGAGCGGCGCCGGGCTTGCGACGCCCTCCGATGCCAAGCCCTTCGACGCGCGCGGCCTGGTAGTCGTTCCCGGCCTGATCGACCTCCACGCCCATCTGCGGGAGCCCGGCGAGGAGTACAAAGAAGACCTGGCGTCGGCCTCCGCCGCTGCCGCCGCGGGCGGATTCACGGCCGTCTGCTCGATGGCGAATACGAAGCCTCCGAACGACTGTCGCGCGGTCACTGAGCTCATCCTGACCCGCGCGAAGGAAGTCGGCGGAGTCAGGGTGTACCCCGTCGGGGCGGTATCGCGCGGGCTCGGCGGCAAGCTGCTCGCCGACATCGGGGAGCTCAAGGAGGCAGGTGTCGTCGCGATCAGCGACGACGGCATGCCCGTCATGAATGCACGCCTGATGCGGCGAGCTCTTGAGTACGGCCGCACCTTCGAGCTTCCCGTGATCCAGCATGCCGAGGACCTGGATCTGTCCGAGGGCGGCGTCATGCATGAGGGCTGCTGCTCGACGCGGGCGGGTCTTCGGGGCCAGCCTTCGCAGGCCGAGGCCGTGATGGTCGCCCGCGATCTCGCGCTCGTAGCGCTTACCGGGGCCCGCTATCACGTGGCGCACGTTTCGACGGCGGAGTCGGTGAGCCTGATTCGCGAAGCGAAGCGCAAGGGCCTTCCCGTGACCTGCGAGGTCACGCCCCACCATCTGACCCTGACGGACGAGGCCTGCCTGACCTACGACACGTCCACCAAGGTGAACCCGCCACTCCGCACGTCGAAGGACGTCGATGCGCTCCGGGAGGCCCTGGCCGACGGGACCATCGACGCGATCGCCACGGACCACGCGCCACACACCTCGATCGAGAAGCTTCTCGAGTACGATGGCGCGGCGTTCGGGATGATCGGTTTCGAGACTGCGCTTTCTCTCGTTCTGAAGATGGTCGAAAAGGGCGACCTGCCGATGAAAGACGCCATCGAGCGGCTCACGTCGGCGCCCGCCAGGATTTTCAATCTGCCGGGCGGCACGATTCCCGAGGGCGCCCCGGCGGACATCACCTGCATCGACATGGACAAGACGTGGACTGTGAACCCGTCGAATCTGAAGTCCAAGAGTCGAAACACGCCGTTCGGTGGCTGGAAGCTCAAGGGCAAGGCGGTCGTGACGATCGTCGGCGGCAAGATCATTCACGACGAGCGGCCGGACCGCGATCGGGAGTAGCCAGTTGCCTAACCGCAAGAAAAGCGAGCGTCTGATCGAGGAGAGACAGCTGCTGGATGCAGCGGGCCTCGGGGCCGCGATCCAGCGAATGGCCGAGCAGATTCTCGAACGCAATCCGGAGCCGAAGCAGCTCTTTCTCGTCGGGATCCGCACCGGCGGGGCCCACCTCGCGGCGAGGCTCCGCGATCTCCTGTCGAAGAAGGCGGGAGTAGAGATCCCGCTCGGCGTGATGGACATCACGCTCTACCGCGACGACGTGTTCGAGGGCCTGCCGCGCCCCGAGGTCGGGCCCACGGAGCTGCCCTGCACTCTCGAGGGGCACACGGTCATCGTGGTCGATGACGTCCTGTTTACCGGGCGCACTGTACGTTCCGCCTTGGTCGAGCTCATGGATTACGGCCGGCCCGGGTGCGTGCAGCTCGCGGTCCTGCTCGATCGAGGACACCGTGAGCTGCCCATCCAGCCCGACTACGTGGGGCTCGCCGTCAAGACCACCCGAGACCAGTCGATTCACGTCTTCCTCAGTGAGTTGGGACACGTGGATCGCGTCGCGCTCTTTCGCAAGCCAAAGACGGGGGGCGCGCAGTGACGAATCCCGTGTTCGAGCACCGCCACCTCCTCGGGATCGAGCCGCTCGGCCGGGAAGACCTCGTCACGATCATGGACCTGTCAGACAGGTTTCTGGAGATCTCCGAGCGCCCGATCAAGCGCGTTCCCACCCTTCGCGGCAAGACGGTCATCAACTTCTTCATGGAGCCCTCGACGCGCACCCGGAGCTCGTTCGAGGTCGCGGGCAAACGCCTCTCCGCGGACGTCATCAACGTGTCGGACTCCGGTTCTTCGTCGAAGAAGGGAGAGACGCTTCTCGATACCGCGCTCAACCTCAATGCGATGCGGCCGGATGTCATCGTGCTTCGCCACGGGAGCGCGGGAGCGGCCCATTTCATCTCGAGGCATGTCAGCGCAGCCGTCGTCAATGGTGGCGATGGAATGCACGAGCACCCGACGCAGGCGCTGCTCGACTGCGCGACGATACGCAAACACAAGGGCCGAGTCGAGGGACTGACGGTCGCGATCATCGGAGACGTTGCGCACAGCCGGGTCGCGAGGTCGAATATCCATGCGCTCACCAAGCTCGGAGCACGCGTGCGCGTGGCGGGGCCATTGACGTTGCTGCCCGCGGGAATCGCGTCCCTGGGCGCCGAGGTGTTTCACCGGGTCGAGCCCGCGCTTGCGGGCGCGGACGTGGTCATGGTGCTGCGGCTCCAGAGCGAGCGGCAGGAAGCCGGCCTCATTCCCAACACCCGGGAGTACAGCCGCTACTTCGGGCTGAGTCCCAAGCGGGCTTCGCTTGCCAAGTCTGACGCCATCATCATGCACCCCGGCCCCATGAACCGCGGAGTGGAGATCGAGCCCGATGTCGCCGACGGCGACCGCTCAGTGATCCTGGACCAGGTCACTTACGGAGTCGCGGTGCGCATGGCGGTGCTCTACCTGCTGGCGGGGCCGTCGCCGGAGGCCAAAGAGTAAGAGCTCCGTGCCTGGGCCCGGGCCTCGATTCGACGAAAGAGTGTGGACAGGTTTGGAGTGTGAGGCTACCTCGGCTGTTCACCGCAAACGGGGGGCTCAGGCATGTGGGCCGATGGCTCCGGAACCACCGTTCCTTCCTTCATGACGAACTTCCATTTCCAGATGTGGAAGATCACCGGATAGACCAGTAGCTCCAGGATGAAGCTCGTGATGAGTCCACCCACCATGGGAGCGGCGATCCTTCGCATCACGTCGCTGCCGGTGCCGGAGGTCCACATGATCGGGAGCAAGCCCATGAAGGCTGCCATCACGGTCATCAGCTTGGGGCGGATTCGCTTGACGGCACCGTACAGGATCGCGTCGTCCAAGTCCTTCTTGGTTCGCATCGTCCCGGAGCGCACCCGATCCTCATAGGCCAGATCAAGATAAAGCAGCATGAAGACGCCGGTCTCGGCGTCCAGGCCCATGAGAGCGATCATGCCGACCCAAACGGCGATAGATATGTTGTACCCGAGCAGATAGAGAAGCCAGACACCGCCGATCAACGAGAACGGCACCGCCAGGAGGACGATGGCGGTCTTCACCGCCGACTTTGTGTTCATGTAAAGGAGCAACGCGATGAGGAAGAGCGTGAGCGGGATGATGATTTTCAGCCGCTCCTTCACTCGGATCATGTTCTCGTACTGGCCGCTCCACACGAGGGTGTACCCGGCTGGCACCGTGACCTTTGCTTCGACAATCCTCTTGGCTTCCTTGACGTAACCTCCGACGTCGCGGTCGGCCATGTCGACGAAAACGTAACCGGCAAGGAGCCCGTTCTCGTTCCGTATCATCGCCGGCCCTTCGACCATGCGAAGGTCGGCGATCTGCGCGATGGGGATATGAGCTCCTGCTGGCGTTGGGACAAGAACGCGCTTGAGCGTGGTGATGTCGTCGCGGAACTCCCGAGCGTATCGGACGTTGATCGGATAGCGCTCTCGTCCCTCAATCGTGTAGCTGATGTTCTCGCCGCCGACCGCGGAGTTGATGATCATCTGAGCGTCCGCGACGGCGATGCCGTAGCGTGCAAGCTCATCGCGGTTGAGAACGAAATCGAGATAGTAGCCTCCGCCAGCGCGTTCGGAGAACACGTTTCTTGTACCCGGAATGTCACGGACGGCGGCTTCGACCTGCTCGCCGATGGCTTGAATCTGCTTCAAGTCCTTGCCTATGACCTTGATGCCAATAGGCGTCCGGATACCCGTGGAGAGCATGTCGATCCGGTTCTTGATCGGCATGGTCCAGATGTTGGGGATACCTGCGAACTTGAGCTTGGCGTTCAGGTCGTTTTGCAGTTCTTCGAAGGTTCGATGTGGTGGCTGGGTCCACGAGACCAGCGGATACATGAAGCGTGGCAAGAGAGAGTACCAGCGTT
>CAYJTX010000010.1:8849-20424 GCA_964372615.1 uncultured Bacteriovoracaceae bacterium
GTCCGGCCACTGGTCGACAGGTTTCAGGACGACGGTGGTCTCGACCATCGAAAACGGCGCCGGGTCCGTTGGAGTGTCCGCGCGGCCTGCTTTTCCGAAGACGGTTTCGACTTCGCCAAATTCCTTGATGAGCTTGTCCTGGATCTGCAAGATCCGCCTGGCCTCGGTTACGGACATGCCGGGGAAGGCCGTGGGCATGTAGAGATAGGCGCCCTCGTTGAGCGGCGGCATGAACTCGGAACCCAGCTTCAGATAGACCGGAATCGTCGTCAGAGTCAGGAAGATGGCCGCGAGGAGAGTCGCTTTGCTGTGCTTGAGCACGAAGTGAACGGCGGGTTCATAGATGCGAAAGAGAACGCGGCTGATCGGATGCTTTTCCTCGGGGTAGTAGTTGCCAACCCAGGCGTGGTTGCCTACCCACACGACGCCCTTCTTGGCACGGTTATAGGTTTCTCGATGTCTGCCCAGCTTATTGGCGAGCCACGAGCCCGTTTTCAGCGGCGTGAACGCGAAGAAGTCCATACGGGTGAACATCATGCGAAGCGCAGGGTCGACCGTCACCGCCAAGACAGCCGCCAGAGCCATCGCCAGGGTCTTGGAAACCGCGAGCGGCTTGAAGAGCCGGCCCTCCTGGTCCACGAGAGTAAAAACGGGAAGAAATGAAACGGCGATCACGAGGAGCGAAAAGAATACCGAGGGGCCAACCTGCTTCAACGCATTCAAGCGCACTTCATGGAAGTCCCCTTTCCTGCCCGTGGAGTTCCAGATTTCAAGTTTCTTATAGGCGTTCTCCACCTCGACGATAGCGCCGTCAACGAGAACTCCTATCGAGATGGCGATCCCTGCAAGCGACATGATGTTCGTGGTGAGGCCCCAGTAGTACATCGGAATGAAGGCGAGAAAGACCGAGATCGGAATTGTGACGATCGGTACGATGGCCGACGTGATATGCCAGAGAAAGAGCAGGATCACGAGGCTGACGATGATCACCTCGAGCTTGAGCTCGTGCTTGAGCGTATCGAGCGCCCTCGAGATCAGCTCAGAGCGGTCGTAGACCGGAACGACCTTCACCCCCGGCGGGAGACTCGGCTTCAACTCCTCAAGCCTCTCCTTGGTCCGCCTGATCACGTTGAGCGCGTTTTCTCCTTGCCGCATGACCACGATGCCGCCCACGGCGTCGCCCATCCCGTTGAAGTCCGTGACGCCTCGGCGCATGTCCGGTCCCAGCTCCACGCGGCCCAGATGCCGCACGAGGATCGGAACGCCGGTCTTGGGATCGGTGCTTACGACGATCTTCTCGATGTCTTCCTTATTCTTGGCGTATCCACGACCGCGCACCATGTACTCGGTCCCTGAGAACTCAAGGACTCGGCCCCCGGTATCGGTGTTTCCCGAGCGCACGGCATTGACGACGTGAGTGATGCTCATCCCATAACTGATAAGCCGGTTAGGATCGATGTTGATCTGGTACTGCTTCACGAAGCCGCCGATCGTGGCCACTTCGGCCACGCCTGGAACTGCTTGCAGATGGAACTTCAGCTGCCAGTCCTGAATACTCCGCAGCTCGGCGAGATTGAGCTGGTTCGACTCGTCAACCAGGACGTACTGATAAACCCAGCCCACGCTCGTCGCATCCGGTCCGATCTCGGTCCTCACTTCGGATGGGAGCCGTGGAAGGATCTTGCTGAGGTACTCAACGACGCGGCTACGCGCCCAATAGAGATCGGTTCCGTCCTCGAAGATCACATAGACATACGAAAAACCGAAATCGGACAAGCCACGGACGGCCTTGATCTTAGGCGCCCCCAGGAGAGCCGTGACGATGGGATAGGTGACCTGATCCTCGATGATGTCCGGCGAGCGGTCCCACTTGGAATAGATGATGACCTGCGTATCAGAGAGATCGGGGATGGCATCCAAGGGCGTATTCTGAATGCAAAGGGCTGCGCCGACGATGGCGGCGGCGGTCAGAATTAAAACCAGAAGCTTGTTGTGGGCACTCCACTCGATGACCTTCTCGATCATTTTTTACCACCTGTCGGCGCCGCATCCTGGAGGACGCCTCGCAATCGTGATTCAGAATCAATCAGGAAGTTGGCGGCGGTGACAACGGTCTCGCCTTCCTCAAGGCCGGAGAGGACCTCATAATAGTCCCGGGCCTTCAGGCCCGTCCGAATTGCGCGGGGCTCAAACCGTCCCTTTTCTTTGGCGATGAAAACATATTGCCGGTCCCCCGAGTGGAGCACGGAGTTTTCGGGCACTGCGAGCTTCTGACCGAGGTCGACCTTGATCTTGACGTTGACGAAGGTATCCGGACGGAGAAGTCCTTGAGGATCAGGCACGGATGCCCTGACGCGAACGGTACGGGTTGGGGAGTTGACGATCGGGCTGATGCTGGCCACCTTGCCGGAAAAAGATTTGCCGGGAATAGAGGGCGCATCGACCTCCACCGATAGACCGGACTTAAGCCCTGCTACTTCATATTCAAAGACTTCGGCGTAAACCCAGACTGCCCCCTTCGGAAGAAGGAGACTCATGGGATTCGTCTTGGCGGAACCTAACGTGCGGATTTGCGCATCGGAGAGCCCCATCAGGCGTAGCTTGGTGCGGGCCGAGGCAATCAACTCGCTTGCCTGCTCTTTCATTCCCGCATCTGTCATCTGCGATTGAGAGATCGCCGCCTGACGGTACTCCTCGATTGCCGTATAGAGCTCGGGATCAAACGCCACGCGCCCGCTTGCGCGTACGTCGTAGCTCAGGATCCTGACCTCCACCTGGGTCGTCGTGACACCGATGAGTTGCTGCTTTTCACCCGAAAGCGTGAATGACGCTCGGCCCTGAACTGGCGCGCTCTCGCCGGCGGCAGAGGCCGCGTCTTCATAGATCGGAATGTAATCCATTCCCATTTCGTCCTTGGCTGGAGTCTTCGACGTAATCTCAGGACGCATGGGATGTCGGTAAAATAGGATTTTTCCTTCCTGATGCCCCGCATCGTCTTCAATCTTTTCCAGCTTCATCTGGCAGATGGGACAGGTTCCAGGCTTATCCGAGGTAATCGCCGGATGCATGGAGCAGCGGTAAAGCTCCTTCTCTTGCTTTGATGTCGGGGCCGTGGCCTGGGAGGTACTCTTGTCTTCCACCTTTCTTGTGCAAGCGCCGTCGAATCCGAGAAGGCCGATCACCGCCGCCATTCCCACCGCGGAGGCGCTCCTCTTCATGGCCACGTTTCGTATGCTCATCGCTGTGCTTCCAGGGGCTCGCCGACGAGCGCTTCGAATTCGGCGAGCCTCGACTCGTAATTCACAAGAGCTTCGTTGTAGGCGATTTCCGTTTGAAAACGGTTTCGTATTAGGCTGTTCAGCGTCGCGTAATCGATCCGGCCTGTAAGATAAGCCGACTTGGCGGAAAGTACGGACTGGCGAGCGAGGGGCACCAAGCCCCCTTCATAGAGATTCAAGCGCTTCGCGGCCTCTTGAAGCTCGGAGTACATCGTGTGGACCATGTGAAGCATATGAATTCGCTCTTCATCGAGCAGGGCCTTGGCCCTTGCCCTCTCCGCCGATGCTCCCTTCAGCTGCTCTGACTGCTTGCTGAAGGCCCAGAGAGGAAGCGAGAGCGCCACTCCAGCCGATACGAAATCGACGCCTCGATCGCCGGGGCTGGGCTGCCTCTGCGTATAGGCCAGCTTGAGCTCGAAGTCGGGCAGGTAGTTCCATTTTGCGAACGAATGCCTCTCCTCGGCCGACTCCAGATCGGATCGTATCGATTTCAGACCCGGATTTTTTTCCAAGACCCGTTCACCCAATGCCTGCTCGGTGACTTTGGAGAGATCGAGTGGGGTTCTCTTCACATCCTCGGGGCGGGGAAGATAGTGGTGCTTCGATCTGCCCATCGCGTGGTTCAGGTCACCTGTCTTTACGGCGATCTGCTTTTCGACCATGAGGCCCTGATCTCTGAGATTGCCCTCTTCGGATTGAAGCCCGAGAAGCTCGGCCTGAGTCAGCTTGTTCAAGGCGTACTTGCTGCGAGCGACACCAATGAGCTGAGCGATCAGCGAGAGCTGCTCATTCAAGATTTCGCGCTTCCGATAGGCGAGGAAGAGCTCGAAGAACGCGACTTTGACTTCCTTCACCAGCCCAAGCTGTTTCTTGTCATACGCCGCCCTCTTGGCCTCGAACTCATGCTCGGCCGCATTCCTGAGCTTTGAGAGTTTTCCGGGAAACGGAATTCTCTGCGTAACGCTCCATTCATTGCCCGTCATTCCGAACTCGCCGGGGCTCCGGGTGTCGGCGGGGTAGTTCATCGCCGTAAAACCGACCATTGGGTCGTCATAGGCGCCCTGAGGACCGATTTCGGCTTCCTTGGCGTCAGCCTCGTACTTGGCGGCCTGAAGGGCGGGCCTGTTCTTGAGCGCCTCCTCGATGAGTGGCTGGAGCTTGAGCGGCGTTTCGGCCACGGGCTCTTGAGCGGCGGCAGTAAGAGTGGCCGCAGCGAGAATGCCGACGGCTATTGTTTTCAGTTCGATGGTCAATCTGCTTTCCCCTCGCGCTTTAAGGAGGAATACGCGTCGTCAGGCCGCTTTGTGACAACCCCGAACCATTCAAGCCAGAAGTGGGCGGAAGAATTTCAGGAGTTCAGGTCCTCTGTGGCTCCCGTCAGAGGAAATTACCCGGCTCCGTTCGGAGAAATTGGCCAGGAATAGGCTGGTCTACGGCCTCTGAGGGGCGCCCGTCAGAGCGCCCGCTGGCAAGCAGGGGTCATATCAAAGCGCCTCTGCTCGGCCGGAACAAGCTGCTTTCGGATACCCGCGACGAGGTCGGGATACACCCTGACTTCCTCGGAGCAGATGAATAGGCCGTTCTTCGTGCAATTCTCGGCGATGAACTGCCAGGCCCGGCGCTCCATGAACACGCGAGCACAAGCATTTTTGAGGTCCACCTTGGCGACGGCCTTGTTGAAGGCCGCCGCGAAGTCCTTGTCCTGCACGAGCCTTACGGCTATTTGCTCGATTTCGGAAAAATAGTCCTTGAAGGCTTGATGCTGGGCCAGCTGGTACGGCACCGCGCTCATCGCGCCCTCAGCAGTGGTGCGAAGAGGTTCAACCTTTTTGACCCAAGCCTGAACAGCGGTGCTGTCGTCGCATCCGCCAACGCCCATCATCGCGAATCCCGCGAGGAGCAAACACCACTTTCTCATAAGCGCCCCCTCACGAGCTCGATGGCAGCGGGCTCCTTGAAATAGTCTCCCTGGAAGAGCAGACGCCTGAGCTTGTCCTCGTTCAGCATGAAGCGGTATTGGACAGCGAAGAAAGACGTATCCGCCTGGATATGATTTCGGGACGCCTCGACGAGCATCGACATCTCGATACCCTCGCCGAGGCTCAGCCGCTCATAGAGCCTCTTGATCGTTAAATCAGTCAGCTCGGCGTGCCTCTTAAGATCGGGATAGTTCGCAAGGTCGAGATTGTAATTGGCGACCAGGAGCTTGAGCTGACGGCGCAAGGTCTCCGTGATGGCGCGTTGCTGAACTTTGAGGATTTCCTTCTGCGCAGTCACGATTCGCATGGAAACGCCGGTTCCGAATCCAAGTCCGACCTGAGTGGGGAGTCCGTCGAAGATGCCTCCGTTTAGCCCTCGACTCTGGCTTGAGCTGCCAAGGAAGGAATACATGACTTCCTTTCGCACGTAGTTTGAGGCAGCGATGAAGTGGTTGTATTGACGAATTTCTGGAGCGGAATCCACGACGCGGAACTCAAAGTCCTGGTAGCGCAGCGGCTCCATCGTTTCAAAAGCAGGCATGGAAACCGGGGCTAACCGAATCTCAAGCTCGCCCGGAAACCCCATCATGAAGGAGAGAAGGTTCGTCTCCTCGTTGACCAAGACCTCAAGTGCCCGCCTGTCCTCCCTGAGGGCGAGGACCCGGGTCTCAATCTCCCGGGCCGCTCCGTCGGGCAACCCGCCCAGCGCCTCCTGGGAACTCACGATGAGGTACAGATCCTCGAGTTCTTGAATGCTCTTGTTGACGTGCTCGAATACCGCTTGGTCGAGGAGAGAGTGAAGGTAAAGCCCCTTACTCGTCATGACCTCATTGGCCCAGAGAGCGCGATATCCCTCTTTTTCCGCCAAGAACAGGAGCTTTGCTTCCTTGAGACGGAACCAGTTGGCAGGAACCAGGAATGGCGCGATGTCTTCGATGAGGCCCATCGCGGCTCCGCCGAAGTTCCCCATCACGGTGTCCGCGACGACGCCAGCAACGCGCCAGAGGTTCAAGCGCGGGAGTAGATTCCCTCGGGCCACCTCGATCGCCTCCTTGGCCTGGTAAACGCGGAGCGCGGTTTCGAGAACCTCGTAGTTCTGGGTTGAGACCTTCTTGACCACCTCGTCCAAGGTGATCGTTTGTCGAGGAGCCGCCAGCGCGCCAGACAAAAGTGACTGAAAGAGCGCGAAGGCAGCTACCGTACACGTGAGCAACGACGTTCCAAAGCGCATCTTCACTCCTGGACCCGCGTCGCCGTGAACGTGTAAACGTTCGCATTCGTCGTCGGCTGCATCTTACCCGAGACTTGAGCCACGCGCTCGAGTTTGCCGTCGGTAATGGCCTCCGCAAGTCGCAACGCCGCGTGGGTATCGGGTACCTCAGAGACTCCATCGGTGATCTGGAAGCTATAGAGGTTCTTGCAGTCCTCGGATGCCACGTTCACCCGGCCCCTCACGATGTCGGGGCGGACATGGGCGACGAGGCATCCCACCGAACCAAAGCGCGTCTGTGGATTCCATTGCACGACCTGGACATTGAAGTAGAGGTTGGTCAGATCGGACGTGACCTCCTCAACCGTACGGACACGATCGCTCGGTACATAGCGCGGCAGACTGGGCGCGAGGGTGAGACGGATTTTGAAGTCACCCTGGCCAACTCGCATCATCCCTTCGTAGGTTCCCGCGAGTGCTTGATAGAAGCGCTGTCTTTTTTCGAGGTCGGTCTCCATGGCCCGGGCCTTCGATTCGAGGTACTGCCTCTCGGCATTTACTTGTTGCTGCCCCTGGATGTCGGCAATTTCCCGGATCTTGTCGCTGCTCTTGCTGGTTTCACAGCCTGAAAACAGAGCCGCGCTGACGAGAGAAACCCCGATAACCAGATTGAACGTTTTTGATCGAGCCATACGAATCACTTCCTCTTCTACTTCGTGACTTCTTGTGTTCGAGCTTGGGTATCCTCAACGGTGTTGGCATTTACGGTGGTGTCAAATCTCCAGGTTCCGCGCAACCTGCTCCCTTCTTCATAACACCCCCTATCTGCCGGTTCTACTCTTGGGAACCGATCGATGAGGGAGCGCAATGCCAGTGCCGGAACTCGCAGATCATACGGCGGTGAAACTCAGGGAGCGCGAAATCCGGTCAGCCAGCAAGGTGTCAGATCTGGGAATTCCTATTCCCAAATTTGGAACGGGGCGGTCTGTTAGCCTCCCACTCATGTGGGTGGCAACGGTAGGCGGAATCCAGGGTACGCGAACGCGCCTGAGATGAGGTGGCAATGAGCTTCTGTCACGCCCGCTCCGCGGGCTACGCTGTACCAGATCGTTTTAATCCGCTCCTCCATTTCGCTGACGATGGCCTCAGCTTTGTCCCTTTCCATCAGGAAACGGAGGCACTGGGACAGGATGTTCTTGGCGTTCGCAAATCGGCCAGCATCGCCCACGGTAAGGGCAAGGTCCCGTCGTTCTAGGCTCACGGGAGTCGTGGGCGTCAGATCGTAGGCGGGGGATAAGCCCCATTCCCGCTCCCGGGCGATGATCGCGTGGTTCCTTGGGTGGTCGTCAGTGTTCGAAATGAGTGCATTGAAGCAGATGCGTCTGAAGAGCTCGGCGGCGTCCAACTCAGGGCGAGCGCTCGCCCTGCGGAGCTCCTCGGCCAAGAGCACATAAGACCACCTGTCGCGGGCCAAGTGGGTTTCCTCGGCGCGAAGCAGGGTGAGGCCGCTAACCATCCGCGCACGGAGGTAGCCGCCTCTGGTTTTTTCTCGGTCGAAACGTTTGACGAGAAGAACGTCACGTCCGCCTACGGTGAGGATACGGTTCTCCGCCGTGGTGATTCCACAAGATCGGGCGAGCACCAGCATGGCGTGTTCCACCCGTGCATGGTTCCACTTGTCATCGGGTCGATTGAACTTGGCGAGCCAAAGACCATCGTGATCTTCCACGACCGCTTTGGGTCTTGCTCCACCCATGGACGTGCCGACCAGTAGCAGCTCTTCGACTTGGCCGGTAGCCGCGTCGGCAGGCACTTCTTCTTCGGCCACGATGGCGTCGGCGATACGCTGCAGCTTCTCTAAGTCGAGTGTCTTGTTGAAATGCCGCATGGGCGCGGGAGGTGTTTGATTGATGCCGAATCCCAACGCGCCGGCGCGATCATCGGGTGAATGCAGGAGGTAGTCGAGTTCGCTGAGCTGCGCATTGCCTGCATGCCGTTCAATCACGCGGCGGCCCCAGTAGTCAGGACCCGCGTCCCTCAAGGCGCCGAACGCGCCCTTGCGGCCGGTTGTTTCGTAGGTGCGTTCGGCCAGCTTCAATTCAACGGGATCGAACTCAACCGCTCCGGGATTCTCCAAGTAGCGCTTGCCGTAAACGAATCTCCCTAGCGGTATGCCGCTGCGATTCGTACTCAGCTCGAAGCGTCCAGCCGTGATCGGGTCCGTCTGACCGGGGAGGGTGATGTAGACGAAACACTCAGACGGGCGATTAGAAGTCATTGTTCAATGCTCCACTGCGGCGGACGCGAGTGCGCTCGCGGGCGAGCGACAGTGTCTGGCCCTCTTGGTCGTGCGTGGGATCCGCAAGTGCCTCGAAGTCGGTCATGAGATCGTATGTCCAGAGGAGTGCAGCGTAGACCGCTATGGTCGTTGACGGCTTGCCCTTCTCGGCATCAGCAACGGCGCGAACTCCGGCTCCGATCTTATGGGCAACTTCCCTTACGGTAAGGCGGCGACGAATTCGAGCTGTTCGCAGATTGGTGCCGAGGCGCTTGAGGGCTTGTTCCACAGCATACGGAGGTGCAGAGAGCAGCTTACTGCGGGCGACCATAATCTTCCCTTGAGAGCATTTTAGAGCGTATTACTAGCTCTCAAGAGCATATCAGAGGTCCGCAGGAAGGCAAGTCCCATTGCTCTTAAGAGCAGATTAACATCGATTATATGCCTTTAAGAGCAAGGAACGTTAGGTCCGACCTTGATAGTACAGGATGATTTTTACCGGCAGTCGGCCAGGTCGAACTAGATCTGGTCTAAAACGCCTCCGGTAGGCTCACCAGACAATCAAAAGCCGCCTTCTGAGCAACGGATTCTCCCCTTCGCCCGATCCACTCTTGGACAGCGTCGTAGCGAATCGACTGATCCTGTCGATGAGCGACGCAAGTCGCTGATATCGCAGCATGGCTCCCGGTCCCGGAAACGGAGACCCACCATCTACACAAGGATGGCTCGGAGATCCTGCTTCAGACTCAATCCCAGCATGGTCGATGACCTGCCCGAGGTCGCGAAGCACGTGAAGGTGGGCTCGATCTGCCTCTACTCGGACGAGGATTCTCTTGAGAAGACGTTGGGAGCCCTGAAGAACGTGAAACCGCTGGTGCCCGCCCCGAACGACGTCCTACGGGGCGAAGGAAGTCTTTGTCCGCGATCCCGACGGCAACGTCCTGGGCATTGCTGAGCACGAGAAATGATCAAGGCTGACCCCTACCGGGAGCTCAGGGATTTGCCGGGTGTGGGCACCGCCACCGAAGGAGATCTGATACTCCTCGGATAATGGAATGACCCACCCTGGTTCACGAGTCGGCTTCACTGAGCCAGAATGGTCGCTGTTCAACCAACGATCATTCATAGGAACCTGGGAGGGTCCACGTGATGTACCACTGATCAATCAGGCCCGTGGCTTTTGCCAGGAGTACGGAGTGGTCACGCCTGAGAGCCGGCACAAGACGATCTCTCAACTGGGATCTTTGTAATGGGGAGAAGAAAGCTGCCGCGGATTCCATCAAGACACGGGCCGGAGGCCCACACAGATGCCGGATACATTACCGCTCCAGACCTCTGGTTCCGCCTTCAGCCAAAAATCGTCCCTGCACGACAGAGCGGGGTCATACAAAACACCGACTCTCCGAGTTGGCCGCGTCAGTTCGGCTTCAGGACAACGCATCCGGGGGAACCCACGGTGCCGTAGTCTGCTCCCCCGGTGGAGAAAGCCCCATTCCCGGCACTCGAGCCGCAATAGGTGGTGCGATCCGAATCCGCGCCCAGTCCTTGTCCTTGGGTGATGCTGGTCAAGCTCGGATTCACGTACCCGCCTCCTCCTCCGCCCCCGCCGGAAGTGGCGCTTGCCGCGCCTCCTCCTCCCCCGAAATAGCCGCCTCCTCCTGCGCCACCGGCATGGTCGATGGCCCCGCCCGCACCTCCCGCCCCGCCCGACCGGGCCGCGCCCGCCCCGCCTCCGCCTGAGCCCGCCCCGCCCGCGGTCGAGGTGCCGCCCCCGGCACCTCCCGGCGCCGCCTCGCCGCTCGCTCCGCCTCCATTGCCCCCCGCACTAATACCGGATCCACCGCCTCCGCCCGCAAAAGCGAGGTTGAGCGTATCGGACGTCCGGATCACCGCGCTAAAGCCCCCGCCCCCGCCCCCACTCGTGAAGCCGACACCGGTCGTAGCGCCACCCAAACCGCCCCCATTGGTGCCCGCCGCCCCCGCCAGGGTGCCGTTCCCACTCGTGCCATACCCTCCGCCACCCCCCACTTTCACGGTGAACGCCTGCCCCGGACTGACCGCGAACGTGCCCGCGGTCGATCCACCATGGCCCGCCTGGACATTCCCGACCGTGCCTCCCCCCCCGGCCCAGAGCTTCATCGTGAGGCTCGAACAGCCGCTCGGCACGGTATAGGTCACACCGGTGGTTGCCGTGTTCCACGACCACACCGTGGTCGCGCAGGCGCCGACCGTCGCCGCGATGCCCCCCGTCTGTCCGCAGCCCATGACAACCGGCAAGACCATGGTCCCCAAAGCCACGAGGACACGCGCGGGATACCCTGCCCCCATGATTAACGGAGAGTGTGGTCCTCCGCCCAACGGTTCAGTCACTCCTACGCCCCCCTTTGACGTATCGGCCCATTACCTGACTGGTTAGTATATCTCTTACTCGGCTCAGCCGCCAGAAAGGTTAGGAAGCCGGAAATCGTAAGACTCATATAGCAATAACCCGCCCATGGCGCCCACCTTAACAATCTCATCCCTCTGCCCGGAACGGCTTGATCAGGTCCTCCAGGCTTTCAGGAATGATGGCGGACGCCTGGCGTGCCTTCCGCTGGGCTCCGCCGCCCGCTTCGCGGGCTGAGAAGGGCTCACGCGGGTTCGGATCATGGTTCAGCATGCCGTGCGAGTGATCCAGAAAGAGAAAGGGAGCGTCACCCTGGCTGCCCTGGAGAGCGGCACAGGATTGAGTACGCGGCAGATCGACCGCAAGTTCTCTCGCGATATCGGGCTCTCACTCACGCCATCGGAGTTCATTGCGGCGCGGCAAAACATGTCGGAAATCTCCAAT